>JAJFJJ010000118.1 GCA_021774195.1 Nitrosomonas sp.
AAAAGCGATGTAATTGACCGTGTTAATATGGTTTTCGTTTCGCAGCGACAGTAATAAAACTAGCGGGTTAAAGTCCCGTCCGAGGAGTTGTCCGTACGTCTTGGTAGAAGGAGGAAGCGGAGTCGTGGTGACACACGGGTCGAGGATTTGGACATGTAGGCTGCGAATCTAGACCCCGGCGCTACTTGCGCAAGTGGGTGAGTATTTTAATGTGAGCTATACTACGGTCAGACGGGCGGTTTAAAAATTGAAGGTTGAAACTAAAATCCTCAGTTGATCGCTTCAATATTGGCTAGTCTTATGAAATAAAATAAATATTTTATCAAATGTTACGCACCTTAAAGGTGAGCCACGCTATGATGCTTATAGCACACTGTTCTTTATCTTTTACTGCGTTGCAATTCGTTGTGAACTAGTTATTACTCCTCACTGCGCCTTGCCAAGAATAAACAACAATGCACTCTAAGCATCATCCAACTGAGGATTTTAGGTTGATTGTGGTTTGCACTTAGAACTTGAATTCGCCGGATCAAAAGTCTCCTCTGAACCCAACTACAAGTGTTCTTCCTGGCAACGGTGCAAAATTCTTCAAGAAAGATGTGTGTACACGTATTTCTTCGTTGAGTAAATTTCGACCTTGCAGAAAAACCCGAACACCACTTGATCTGGTTTTCTTGATCCGATAACTCACCTCAAAGTTCATCAATGTGTAAGCAGCCGTGCTGGTTTCAAGCGTTGCAGTTTTACTTTGCCGGAGAACATGTACGGTATTCAGATGTGTCGTCCAGGGGCCAGTTCTATGGTTTAGATCAAATCCAAATCGAACTGGTGTTGTACGCGGTATATTGCCATGATTATTATCCAGTTTTCCACGCACATAGTCTGTAAAAAAGCGAAAATCAATTTCGTCTGGTTTCAGTGATACGAGCATCTCGGCTTCAGCACCATAAAACGTTGCGCCACCTTGAGAGGTATTCTGTACCAGAAATTCGCCTTGCAGATCCAACATTCCGTCTTCATCAACACGATCAGCCAAACCATTACCATCAATATCAACACTGCGGAGAAAGATATAGTTATTAAACCGGTTATAAAAAGCATTCGCTTTCCACCTGATCATTCCTGCTGTTTTATTAAGAGAAAGATCGATATTATATGAAGTCTCTTTGGCCAAAGTGTTTTCGCCAATTTGAAATGTCGCAGTACCATGATGCGCGCCATTCACATATAATTCTTCTATTGCCGGTGCGCGTTGCCCTCGCGTGGCTGACAAACCTAGACTGTAATCATCAACAAATTCCCAGAGTGCACCCACTGAACCGCTGAACAGATTAAATGATCGTGATTGATCAATATTGTTTTGAGGATTTCGTGACGCGTGTTCAAAGCGTCCGCCAAACTCCAAGCGCAAACGATCCCAACTGCGCTCTTCGACCAAGAATAAACCGGTTGAACGTGATTTTGTAACAGGAATAATAGCTTCTTCCCCAAGTGCCGAGAAGCTACGATCCTGGAATTGCACGCCTAGCACCCCTTGCCAATTAAAAAGAGGCGCATGTAAAAGCTCAATACGATTTTCAAGGCCTTGGTTCTTAAAACGCGTTGCAACCTCACCATTGGCTTCGATTTCATTATGCTTGTAATCGTTATAGCCCATATGAACTTTTATCTTATCGAAACCGGTGATCGGCTGATCCAATTCACCCGCCAGATTGTAACGTACCTGTTTAAGATCTATACTCGCGCCATCAGGGCCTGGGATGCCGTATGTGTTCTCCATCCCAGAGATCGATCCACCAAAAAACCCGCGCTCACCGACAAAAGAACCGCCAATAGACCCACCTTGCTGGTCGACTGCACTGTTTCTGACTACATTCTTTTCGCCGGTCGAGTCTGTGTTATCAGCACGACCGGGAATACTATAATCTTCGGTTTTACGTTTAAACGCACCAAAACTCCAAGACGACTGGCCGAAACTGATGTTTGTGTTAAAAGAACCGGCCCGTTCTTGCGTTGCGGTATTGCCACGCATTTCAAAGTTGCCATTGGGACTCTTGAATAATTGATTCGGGATGCGGTTTGTTACAACGTTAACGACACCACCTGTTGCACCGCCGCCATACAGTAAAGTCGCCGGACCACGCAAGATTTCAATTTGTGTCGCACTCAGTGTTTCGGCAGAAACAGCGTGATCAGGACTAAGCGCAGAAACATCAAGCGAACCAACACTGTTTTCCAAAACCCGGATGCGCGGCCCATCCAAACCGCGAATAATAGGCCGACCTGCACCTGGGCCAAATGAACTTGAAGCGACGCCCAGTTCATTGGCTAGCGTATCACCCAGGCTTACTTCTCGCTTACGACGCAAATTATCTCCTTCTAATACGGAAATAGGCTGAGCCATTTTAAGTTCGTTGCGGTCTTTAAAAGGCGAAGCGGTAATGACAACACCGGGTAGGTTGTTGATTTCACTAATGCCCTCGGCATGAACTATTGGCACTTGAAATAATATTAAAGCCAGAATAAGTAGGGATTGCCCATAAAATTTACTTGAACTGTTCATGTTATCTAATTCGTTGCTATTCTTATTCCTGAAGGTTGGTGGCTAATTAAAGTAAATATAGGCTTGCACTAATCGCTTATATTGAATACTCCGGCGCCACTTCTTTACTGTCTTCTTAATTTTTAGAGTCATTCTTTTTCATCCCAAAATGCAAGCAAATGAACAAGCCTTTTGGGCTTTGGCTGTTTATTTCAAATTTCTCAGTTAATATTACTTTAACATAAGTTATGATATAACATATCATTAATAAGGTATTTTAGTTAAAATGATTGAGAAGATGTCAATTTTAAAGCGCTGCTGGCGATCAAATCATAATGAGCGCCAACAAAAAACCCAATGAGCAATTGAGCAAATATTTAAATGTTTAACACTAATGAAATGCCCTTGATAGACACAAGCAGATTATGCTCTATAATCATAAAATCGCTTTGCTCAATCAATTTTTAAGCATTTGGAATGCTTGATAAAATGTCACTCAATATTAATCAGATCATCAAGAAATCACAGGAAGCCTGTGTGCTGGCTGGCGTGAAATTAACCAATAAACGTAAGAATGTACTGATTGTTCTGCTTTCATCCATAAAGCCCCTTTCTGCTTATGAAATTTCTGAAAGGTATAAAGAGCAATTTAATGAATCGTTACCGGTTATGTCTATCTATCGTATGCTGGATTTTCTGATCCGGGAAAAGTTTGTACATAAGCTTGAAACAGCAAATCAGTATATTGCTTGTGCTCACATCACTTGCGACCATCAGCATGAAACACCGCAGTTCCTAATTTGTGATAACTGCCATATTGTGAAAGAAGTCGGAATTAAAAAAAGTATTATGGCAAAGTTGGGGCAAAGCATACAAAGTACAGGTTTCAAGTTGGCTCACCAGCAACTGGAATTACATGGAATATGTGAGCAATGCCAAAATAAGCCAAAATAAACTAGTAATATAGTCTGTACTATCTCATCAAATCTTCGGCTTCAATATGTGCCCATGTCTATCCAATCACTGCATCATATTTTCATTTTTACTCAGCAACGCCCACGGAGGCGTGAAGGGCCACATTCACCCTTTTCCAAGTCTTAAGCTATGGGTTCTTTCTTTCCTTTAATCTATGCCCTACGGCAACTATAGCCTCTATCGCCGGCTTTAATTCTAGGCCTAATTCCGTCAAGCTGTATTCAACTGATGGAGGTGATGTTGGCACAACCTCACGATTTATCACACCATCAGCTTCCAGTGTTTTCAGTCGCGTTGTTAATACTTTTGCTGAAACACCCTGAATGTCATCTTTTAATTCACTAAATCGTCTCGGCCCCAGACTTAAATACCAGATAATGGCAGGCGTCCATCTCCCACCTATGACGCTCATGCACAGGTGTAACGGGCATTCCTCTGGTGGAAGATTAACCATGTTTTTTCTTCTTGGGAGCATCGTATAACCTCTATTTTTATAGTTACTTAATGGTAACCACATAATTAAGTAACTTTAGTATATCAGGTATACATAAGTAACTTACTATGCGTAGAATACTTCACGTTACTAATGTAGAAAAGGAGATTAAAAATGAAACTGTATTATAAACCTGGGGCCTGTTCACTGGCATCACACATCATATTGAAAGAAATTGGTCATGATTTTGAGGATGAGAGTGTTGACACTGATAATCAAATAACTGAATCGGATGACAATTTTTCCAAAATAAATCCAAAGGGATATGTTCCGGCCCTTCGTCTTGATGATGGCAAAATCTTAACGGAAGGGGCTGCTGTCCTACAGTACCTCGCAGACCAGAACCCCGAAGCAGACCTAGCACCCGAATCAGGAACACTGGAGCGTGCACATTTACAAGAGCACCTAAATTATACTTCGACAGAACTGCATAAGGCTTTTGGCCCTTTATTTCCTCCGAGTGCTTCAGATGAAGAAAAACAAAGCGCTAAGGAGAATGTTGGAAGAAAGATGGATCATCTTGAATCTATCTTTGATGATGGACGAAACTATCTCATTGGAGACAAATTTTGCGTTGCTGACGCTTATTTTTTCGTCGTCTCAAGCTGGGCCATACCAACAGGTATTGGTCTGGATAAATGGCCCAGAATTGCAGATTTTTCCACACGTGTGGCAGGCAGAGAGAAGGTTCAGAACGCGATGCGTGCTGAGGGACTGGTAAACTAATGGGCAATGACAAAATACAAATAATGGATGCCGAGTTTGTCGCTGTTACAAACACCATATCAAAATATTTTGATGGGTTATATAACAGCGACACATCGATGCTTGAAGATGTATTCCATCCACAAGCACATTATGTCTGCGCCACGGATGGTGCCATCCTCTATCTTAATATGGGCGAATATTTTCCAATTGTAGATAAGCGTCCATCGCCGGCCAGTCGCGGAGAGAAGCGAAATGATCGCATATTGTCAGTGGAGTTTGCAGGTCCGGTAACAGCGTTTGCACGTGTAGAATGTTCTATTG
>JAJFJJ010000119.1 GCA_021774195.1 Nitrosomonas sp.
CTATGATGTTTATAGCACGCTATTTTTTCATTTTTGCTGTGTTGCAATTCGTTGCAATAACTCGTTATTTCGCCTCATTGCGCCTTGCCAAAAAGAAAAAATAACGCACTCTAAACACCATCCAACTGAGGATTTTAGGTTAAACTTTTGTATAAATTGTAATTATATTTTCTAAGAACGCTTGTACGGTTGCTGTGTTTTGCTTATCAATTGATTCAAGTTCACCAAACCCGGTAACCGGCGCTAAAATAGGCGTCGATAAAAGTTTTCTGCTATGTATCTTGTGCCGAAGTTTGTAATTCCAAGTGATTATGACGAATACCGGAATTAATACCTTCGATTAATTCCAGCAAAAACATTTTTGTAGCTAGTTTAAAGTCGTGGTGTAAGGAATCCTCAGTATTGTCGACAAATAAAAAACGAGATTTATCCGCCGAAGTATTCCAACTATATGATAAGGGAAAGCAAATCATGTGTTTAATTAAACGTCTATTTATGGGGTTGTTTTTCTTTCTCGTGACCCATTCTGCATTAGCAAGTCAGTTTGACCATTCTACTTGGGATGATTTGTTACAAAAGCATGTGTCTATGATTAGCCAAGGACAGGCCAGTCAGGTCGATTACCATGCTTTTCTAGAAAATCGTCAGACGTTACACAAATATTTGTCTCAGTTGTCAGCGGTTAGTCACAATGAGTTTGCTGCCTGGGATAAGTCAGAGAGATTGGCTTTCTTGATCAATGCTTATAATGCTTATACGGTGGAATTGATACTTTCCCGTTACCCAAAGCTTGATTCCATCAAAGACCTGGGTTCATTGTTACGTAGTCCATGGAAGAAAAAGTTTGTCCCTTTGCTGGGTGAAACGCTTTCGCTGGATAATATTGAACATGACATCATACGCCAACCGGGCGTTTATAATGAACCACGTATTCATTTCGCAGTTAACTGTGCTTCTATCGGTTGCCCGGCATTACTCAATGAAGCATTTGCCGGTGAGAAACTGGACCAACAATTGGATGTCGTCACGCATGCTTTTCTAGCAGATCGTACACGTAACCGCTATAACACCAAGACAGGAAGACTCGAAGTCTCCAAAATTTTTGATTGGTATGATAAAGATTTCGAAAGAGGATGGGGTGGCTGGCACTCATTGAGTCAATTCTTCGCACACTATGCCGATAGTCTGACAGACACGCCACAAGCCAAGCAAACAGTGGTTGCTGGTGGTCTCAAGATACGATATCTGAGCTATGATTGGAAATTAAACGACAAAAAATAAGTGCGGTCAAACATAACCATGTCTAAAAACAGTTTATTTATCGGTCTGCTGTGTTTCGCCATTAGCTCAAGCTGGTTTTCTGGCGCAAATGCTGCATCGCAACGCCTGATACTAACCGGATCAAGTACAGTAGCGCCACTGGTTGGTGAAATAGCACGACAATACGAGTCTATGCATCCTGGTGTACGTATTGATGTGCAGACTGGTGGGTCTTCACGAGGTATCAATGACACCCGTAATGGTGTGGCTGATATCGGTATGGTGTCACGTGCTTTGAAACCAACTGAAAAAGATCTACAGGCTTTTGCCATTGCACTAGATGGTATCAGTATGATTGTCCACGCGAATAACCCCATCACAGCACTTAGTAAACAGCAAATAGCTGATATTTTTACTGGTAAGATTATCAACTGGAAAACTGTTGGCGGAGTAGATGCCCGAATTACTGTGGTGAATAAAGCAGAAGGGCGTTCTACACTGGAACTATTTCTACAGTATTTTCAATTAAGAAACAGCCAGATCAAGCCGCATATTATTATTGGTGATAACCCACAAGGAATCAAAACCATCACAGGAAATCCACATGCCATCGGCTATGTGTCCATTGGTGCGGCAGAATATGAAACAAAACGTGGCGCGCCCATCCGTTTATTGGCATTGGACGGTATAGATGCTTCTATTGAGAATCTCCATACGGGAGTCTTCCCATTGTCTCGTCCGTTAAATTTAGTTACGGCCAAAATACCGCGGGGGTTAACTCAAAGCTTTATTATATTTGCTCGTTCTCAACAGGTTCGGCCATTGGTTAAGGCGCAATATTTTGTTCCAGTCCGTGTTGATTGATACGCTGACACGCTGGCTTCTTCGTGCGGGCGCTATTGTTTCCGCGCTGGTCATGTTACTTATTCTAGCCTTCTTATTGATCGAATCATGGCCGGTTCTTGACCAGATCACACCCACACGGTTTTTTACCGATACCTCATGGCACCCGATGGAAGGTGCTTATAATTTAATGCCGATGCTATCCGGTACGCTCTTGGCTAGTGTCGGCGCATTATTACTGGCCATACCACTCGGTATCGCATCGGCATTGTTTATCGTTTTTTATGCGCCAATCTATTTTGCGCTACCTTACAAGCGCCTCATTGAATTGTTGGCCGGTATTCCTTCTGTGGTTTTTGGTTTTTGGGGGTTAACCACATTGGTGCCACTAATTAATCAACTTCATCCGCCGGGCGCCAGCTTGTTAGCGGCAATTTTGGTGTTGACTTTGATGATTCTACCCACCATCACATTAACCGCTTATGCAGCACTCAACGCTGTACCTAAAGAATACCTACATGGTGCCGCCGCATTGGGACTGTCTCGCTGGGGAATGATCTATGGGGTTGTGTTCCCAGCCGCCCGCAGTGGTATTGTGGCAGGCATTATTCTGGCTGCTGGTCGTGCTATCGGTGAAACCATGGCTGTTTTGATGGTGGCGGGGAATGTCGTGCAACACCCGGAAGGGTTGTTTGATCCTATTCGTACCCTGGCGGCCAACATTGCGTTGGAAATGGCTTACGCTATGGGCGACCACCGTGCCGTACTGTTTGTATCTGGCTTGCTGCTGATGTTGCTAGTTATGTTGCTGTCTGCAATGGCGGGCAAGATGGAGAACAATCAATATGCTTGAGGTTATAACCATGGATAAATGGCAATCCTATCGTGATCGATTCATCCAGTTGCTCATCTATTGTTTAGTTCTTTTAGTCAGCGCTGTTTTCGTCTGGATCTTGTTTGATCTAATTAAAGGCGGGTGGTCGCATCTTTCCTGGGAATTTCTGACACAGTCTCCATTTGATGCCGGGCGCTCCGGGGGCATAGGTCCCATACTGATTTCCACATTACTCATTTTATTGGTGGCTTTGATAACTGCCTTGCCATTAGCATGGACTACGGCTGCTTTATTGGCTGAATATGTACCGGTTACCAGTCAATTCGGCAAAACCATACGATTCAGTCTGCAAGTGTTGGCAGGTGTGCCTTCTATTGTTTTTGGTTTGTTTGGCAATGCTTTCTTCAGTATCTATTTGGGGCTGGGTTTTTCCATTTTGTCTGGTGGATTAACATTGGCTTGTATGTTACTTCCAATTTTAGTCAGTACTGCTGAAGCGGGTTTACGAGCCGTACCGCAGTCTTACCGTTTATCCGCTGCCGCATTGGGTATGTCACGTACGGCCACACTGATTCAACTGCTTTTGCCGGCGGCAGCACCGACTCTGGCAGCCGGATTGTTATTGGGCATTGGGCGTGCTGTGGCCGAGACAGCAGCGTTATTATTTACCAGTGGCTACGTCGATCGTATGCCAGATTCACTACTGGATTCCGGTCGAGCATTGGCATTGCATATTTTTGATTTGGCCATGAACGTTCCTGGTGGTGACACGCCCGCGTATGCGTCTGCATTGGTACTGGTTGTTTTGTTATTGTGTATTAATATTTTAGCTATGAAACTGGCTTATGGTTTGCAACGAAGAAGGATCATGTCGCTATGAATGCTACCCCAGATAATTCTCTACAGAATAGTTGTAACTGTGACGACGCATATACCTTAGGCCCATTACAGGTTGGCCCACCCTGTTGTGACCCACAACCTGTTATTCAGGTGGAAAATCTATCGCTTCAGTATGGTGGCAAAACCGCTCTTGAGAAAGTAACGCTGGATATTTATCGTGGCTGTATTACTGCACTAATTGGGCCATCCGGCTGTGGCAAAACCAGTTTCTTATCTGCTATTAATCGGCTCATTGATTTAATTCCTACTTGTCAGATAAGCGGACACATACGTGTTGACGGAGAAGATATTTATGATCCGGGTACTAATGTACAAGCTTTACGACGAAAAATCGGCATGGTTTTCCAAAAACCTACACCATTCCCTTTATCTATTCGGCGCAATATTACTTTACCATTGCGTGAACATGGTATTACACAACGTCATAAAGTTGAGGCCATTATCGAGCAGGTGCTACGCGATGTGGGCTTGTGGGATGAAGTATGTGACCGTCTGGATACAGCTGCGCTTAGTTTGTCGGGTGGGCAGCAACAGCGGTTATGTATCGCACGCGCATTGGCATTAAACCCGGAAATCCTGCTGATGGATGAGCCGTGCAGCGCACTTGATCCGATTGCCTCAGGCGTAGTTGAAGATTTGATCAGCCGTTTAAGTGGTCGCTATACCATTGTTATCGTCACCCACAATCTGGCGCAGGCAAGGCGTATCGCCAACTATGCCGCTTTCTTTTGGATAAAAGAGCGTGCCGGACAACTGGTTGAATTTGGCCATTGTCGGCATATTTTTGAATCTCCAACACATGAACTAACCGCCGCTTATGTGAACGGTAGTAGAGGATAAGAAATCATGACTATGAGAGCAAAACTTGTGAAATATTTGTTTTTTTTAATCGGTAGCCTACAAGTTTCAGCCGCATCCAAGAACGGTTTTAATTTGGATGGTGCATTGATTCCGATTGATCCTAAATTCTTCAGTTGGTCGCTACAAAAACAACCAACCTTATGAAATTAAGAATAATATGATACACACCTTTTGGGTGAGCCTCGCTATGATGTTTTATAGCACGCTGTTCTTTATTTCTGACTGCGTTGCAATTCGTTGTGAACTAGTTTACTTCTCATTGCGTCTTGTCAGAAACAAACAACAACACACGCTAAAAACCATTCAACTGCAATTTTAGGTTGATAGTCACCTAATCAGTATCTATGCAATCAAAGATACTTTTAGATTCAACTGGTTTTCCAACAAAGTATCCTTGCGCATAATCAATATCCATTTTCTTTAGTAATGAATAAATTTCCTTATTTTCAACAAATTCCGCAGTAATTTTCTTTCCAAACCCTCTTGCCACACTACACAATGCTTTAACCAATATTTGATCATCTTTATTATTGGCCAAATTTCGAATGAAAGAACCATCTATTTTGACTGCATCAACAGGTAATTCCCGCAGGTAATAAAAAGATGAAAAACCAACCCCAAAATCATCCAACACAAAGCCGCAGCCTAGTTCCTTAATCTCTTTCATTAGGCAACTCGCTGCCGGCAAATCCTCTAATGCGGCTGTTTCCGTAATCTCAAACATCAAGATATTGGGGTCTACACTGTGACATAATAGTTCTTGTTTAAGAATAGGTAATAATTCCGGATCATTAAAGGCGTGTGCGGAAAGATTCACTGAAAACTTAATCGGATCAGTACGACCCTGGTTTATTTTGGACGCTTGCGCAATCGCTTTTCGTAATACCATATGATCGATTGCATGAATCAAGCCTGTTTGCTCGGCAGCGGGTATAAAGTCCGCAGGTGAAAGTATAGAACCATCCTTGTCACGCATACGAAGCAAAACTTCATAATGACGGGTTTCATCACGTGATACATCCATAATCGGTTGCAAATAGAGTATAAAGTTATCATGTATATGCGAATATTCAATTTTTTCTTTCCAGGAAATCAATGTGCGCATTCGTTCCCTGCTATGGTCCTCATCAGAGTATAAGTACCACCCATTTCTTCCGGTTTCCTTAGAGTGATACATTGCAAGATCAGCGGCAGCTAGTAGATCATGAACATTACGTCCGTGCTCTGGAAAAAGGGCAATGCCGATACTGGCAGAAACTTTATGTGTTCGATTATGTATGGTTAATTGTGCTTCACTAAGATGCACAAGAATTTTCTTGGCAACCTCAATAGCACCTTCCGCGCTTATTTCTGGCAAAATTACCGCGAACTCATCACCGCCTAAACGTCCGGTTATATCATCTCCCCGAATTGTTCTAGATAACATTCCGGCGACCATTCTCAATAATGCATCGCCTGCTTGATGGCCACTGGTATCATTAATGTATTTAAATCGATCCAAATCAAAAAATAATAAAGCGCCCGAATGCTTGTATCTGTCTGACCAATTGAGGATTTGCTCCAGTTCTTCACTAAATCGACGCCGATTAAAGAGATTAGTCAGTGGGTCATGATCAGCCAACCAGGCTAAGTGACCTTCAACTCGTTTATATTCAGTAATATCCAAGCCTACAGACAAAATCGATGGGTCCTCTGTTGAAGCCCAAGCCAAACGTGAGTGAAGCCAAGCAACATGTCGTGTTGTCCCATCTTTACAATGTGTAATTGCCTCATGCCGAAGCTGTTCTCGTTGTCCGTGATGGATTTCTTCAAGACGAGCGAAGATGTCGTGGGAACCTTGTTCAGAAATAAGAATGTTCAAAAACTTGGCGCCTCGGAGTTCTGCCTCAGTATAGTGCGTCAGCATTTCTCCATAAGCGTTCAAAGAAGTTACTTTGCCTTCGACGTTTTGGGTCAAAACAATGACCTGTGCGGTATCAAGCAAATTAGCGACAAAATCTCTTTCTTTGCTTAATTCATCTCTTTGTTTAATGAGTAATTTGGTTCGAGAGGAGACTTGATTTTCGAGCCGTTCTAATTGCACAGATAAGGTTACAGCCGCATCATACAAAGTGTCGATTTCATCCCGGAAAGAATGCTTTCTTTCGGCTGACGACAAAGAAATACGAAAATTCTCAAATTGACCGCTGGCTAGCAAAGGTAATGTATAAGAAATATCTCTTAAACGTGACAATAATCTGGTGAAAATAACAAATAACAATGCTTCTGAAACAATTAAACCAAGCAGGCCAATAAAGGCAATCTTCCAAATTGACTCATAGATGTTATTAACTGTCGAGGTTACATCAGTAATAACAACCAAATAGACATTGTCCGAATCAATCGAATCAATGAGTGGAATCAATTTTATTTTCAGATGATAACCTGACCAATCAAGCAATACACCATCATTTAATTGATCGAGATCTGGAAAAACTTTCCCTGCTTTGCTAAGTATCTCATAATTAATTCCTTTACTTGTTAACGCAATAATGCGCGTATCCCATTGCGAAATATATGAGGTATCGTGCAATTGATCCAGTTTTGAAGTATCGGAAATGAGTAAACCAATATCTGCACCAGACATACTTTGGAAATCGAGCAATGTATCGGCCAATGATACGCCGACTGCAACAACGCCGACATTTTGACTGCCTACTAACAAGGGCGCGATAGTATATTGCAAACAACTTTCTTTGCAAACTAGGGGATTAATAGGGCGTTCTAACTCATTGACGTTGCTAATCCAATGCCCCATCTTTTCACTTTCTTCCAGTTCTTTGGCAATATCTCCCCACTTAGCGATCAATTCTCCAGATTGATTATAAAAATGAACAAATTCCACGCCGCTGTGAAATTGCAATAATGCCAAATGCTGATCAAACACATCGCTTATGATCTTTCCATCACCGGTTAATAAACTTTCACTCATCCGGTCCCAAAAAGGAATCATTTCAGCTAGTTGGCGAAGATCTTGTGAAGTCTTTGCGATGAGACTGTCTATTTCTTGTGTATAGCGTTTATGCTCCACATCGCTTTGTCTTTCAAAGTTCGACATTAAGCTTAAATAACTAATCGCACAAAATAACAATACGACAGCTAGTAAAATTAAACTGCTAAGTAATGATATTTTCCATTTAAAGCTTAGAAAACGTCGGTTTGTAGGACTTCTAACCTCAAGATTTTCAGCCATATTATATTTTCAGATATCTCGCCCCAAAAAAATTTTAATTTAGAAGCGATAAGAAAGTTGTGCTGCAAATATATTCCAATGTTGGGATGTCCCAAATGGGTTTTGATTGTCTAAAGTCGATAACCAACCCGTACCATTAACACGATGGTACTCTCCACGCAGCATGATTTGTGGCGTAATATTCCATCGTAGACCGACTACAAAATCTTTTGCAAACCGACTATGTGCAGGGAGGCCGGTCGCGGCAGCAAATTTTTTCCCATTACGATCACTACGATCTGTGAAAAGAACATCATAGCGAATCATTGCTTCCCATTTATGATTAAAGCGATATTCACCCTGAAAGTAGAAACTTTCACCATAAAAGTCAAGATTATCGAATTGAGGAACATTAAAACCGCTAAATTTAAAATGGCGGAGGGCATATTCCGAGGTCAAGCTCCAACGCTCGGTATTATATTGCGCAGAAAAAAAGATTGGTGAGAATTGGATCGAACCAGGGCCCAATGGGTCATTAAGTCCTGCTGGATTATAACCGACATTAGCCCACAATCCACTAACAGCCAGACGGATACGTCCATCATTGGTTTCATAAATACCACGACCAAGATAACCTACCTCAGATGTTAATTTACCTGCTTGACCTAATCCAATAACTGCTGCTTTAGTATCTCTGTCACCCACAATTGGTTTCGCTATGCCAAATTGAACGGCAATGCTACCAAGACTGGAGTGAGAAGTATCAGCATAAAGTTGTACGGAGTCTGATGAAAGCCCAAAGTTGCGTACTCGATCAAAATAAATAGATTGCGGCAAAAGAATGCTGGGTCGAGTAAACGCAACATCACGTGTTTCATTATAAAAACCAAATGGATTTTTCAATCTTCCAACACGAACACCAAATTGATTCGTTTCATGAGAATATATTCGATAATCAGCAAAACCAAAATCAAGTCTCGGGTGCGAAGAACTACCTTCACCTGCACGACGATATAAGCCTTGTCCAGATAGTTGAAGTCTAGGCAAAGGTCGGAACGAAGCATTTAGGCCCACCTCTGTAAAACCAAAACCACCGCCTTGATCAGAGTTGCCAAAGACATCATTATTCGATGTTGAAATAAATGCTTGGCTTGCAAAACCATGTATTTGTAAATTATCTTTCAATCTCTCGGGTTTAAACCATTCGATTGTTGATGATTTGGCGGTTTCATTTTTTAACTCATTGGCTTGTTCTTGAGCCTGGGAGGGAGTGCTCCACAGGAAAACCAGGATGAAAAGCATCTTAGCTGCCGACTGGCAATATTTATACATACCGCTACCTGATATTGAGTACATGGACATTACCATTGATAAGAGGAGTTTCTAGATACCCGATTGCCCCGGGAGTACTAGCGATTTTGGCCAGCATTTCATCATGTGAGTGCACACGAACAGGCGCTTGACCAGTACCCGAAAACACTAGCCGATCCCAGGCCAAACGCAGTTGATATGGGAACACACTTAATCGTTCTTTAGCAAAATCGTGGTGTAGTTCGTGATCATCAGGTAGCACAAAAACTCTTACCATTTCCCCGTTTGGCCAAGTTCTTAAACGCATACTGAAGATAGCTCGCAATACGTTAACAGAAATATTTTCTTCTTTAACGTCAGGGTGAATCACAACTTGATAGTGATCGGACGCTTCCACGTTATTCATGACAAGTAAAAAACATACCAGCAAAAAACAGCCGCAACTTGTTTTGAATTTAGACAAGCGGAAAAAACGTGTCGATTTATAGTAAGCCATTTCTATTGACTTTTCATAAGAGGCTAGTTATGAAGTAAGATCACCGAATTTGCCGTCTTCAGTTATCATTTCCCAAACATCAATGTGGTCCTGTTTTATTTTTTTCATCATCTTCACTCCATCTAAAAAGTATGGCCGACGTATGCCATAGTGATCTGTTAACGGTCCAATAGCCTTCATGTCCAAACCATAATAACCAAGCAATCTGTTTAGGGCGGGATCCATAATCGTTAGCCAATTACTGATACCATATTGAGCGGAAATACGTATTGTGCCAGCCGCAAGAACTAATGTTAGATCTCTGATAGCTCGCCGATCCTTTTTTGTACTAGACCGACGATCTGCTTTATCCCTACTTTTTATAACTTTGTTCGAACTTTCTGTGGCTTCTGTGTCCGTAATGCTACGACGTTCCGCTTTTCGTCTATCGAACCCTTTTATGATAATGAAACGAGAAATCTCACCCGTTTGTTGGCGCAGTGGTTTATTTAAAATAAAAAGTGCCGGGTCAATTTGAGTATTCTGCTCAATAGGAAACAACTTTTCAGGATTCTTGGGGTCAAACATTATTAAACGAACCGTACCAATAAATTCACCAGATGGACGAAATCGTATCAGAACATGCGCTGAATGACAGTCATAATCATCCCTCTCTAACCCATCTGGGTAAAGCGACGGTTCGTATCCTGGAACGTTCATATCAATGCACAACATTTGGTATCGTATGCGGAATACCTTTTCTAGCAACTCAGGTGTATCAGCTATTACAACTTCAAAATATTGATGAAAAGCTTTGTATAAGCTATTCATTATATCCAAACCCTCCTTTGGTATATCAATCGCTATACTTGTGCGATTTATCCCGCTCTTCATGCCGCACGCTTAATGGCTAATAGACAACACGAGATATCACGTTAAATAATTTCTACAAATAACGGAAACAAAACTTTGAATAGTTAATGTGTAATTTTTTATTTAAACTAATGCGCTAACATTACAAGCACCAAGGTCTTTGTCAGTGTCGTAATAGCCTACAAGATTATTTTCAACTTACTAAGAAAATCTTCATAAGTAATACCGCACTTTTTAAATCATTTAATTCCCTTCTCCCCCGCCTACTATAAGCTTATTAAACTGTAACAATACACCAAAGGGCAAATCAAAACCATGCTTTTGTTTTAAAGTTAATCTTCTGACAGAAAATCTTGTGCAACTCTCTTAAAGAAAAAAATAACTTTTTCCTACACAATGTTTAATTAGATTTAAGTTGTTCTAGAAAAATAGTATTTATGATCTATTAATTTCATTTTTTCGATCTCACGAGTATCACGGCAAATTTATTCTATTTATGACTAATGAATCTCGATTAATTTATTAGTCATTGTTAAGTCATTAAACCTATTTTTACCGCATAGATCAGTGGTTTTAATCACACTGATTTGATTAAAAAGAATTGTTTTGATAGCGTAGATCCTGTTTTCGAGGAGTTTGCGTAGGCGCTAAATTTTTAATAGAAAACCTTGGTCAAGGGGCGTGCCTCATAATCAGCTTCATTGCTTCATCGCAGGAACGAGGTGATTTTTCCATATCATCTTCAACTAATTTGAGGGCAGAAGGTGTTTTAATCAGCTTTAAATTAGTGCCAAGTCACAGTAATTATTTTTGTTTTTTTACAACACATGGATTGAATTACTCAGATACTTGATCTAATTTAATTTGCATGTTAGCCATTTCAATGGCCGCCTGTGCAGCTTCTGCCCCTTTTCGGCTCATTCTGGCTGTCGCCTGATCTTCTGTTTCAGTGGTGAGAATGCCATTCGCAATTGGAATATCATTTTCAATTTGAACTTTCATGAGTCCATTGGCAGATTCATTTGATACCACTTCAAAATGATAGGTGTCACCACGGACCACAGCTCCTAGTGCAATAAGTGCATCAAACTGTTCAGTTAAAGCCATTTTTTGTAGCGCTAAAGGGACCTCCAGTGCGCCCGGTACGGTTATCAATAAAATATTCGAATCAAGCACGCCGTTCTTTTTTAATTCCGATGTGCAGGCACCTAATAACCCTTCGCACACATCGATATTAAACCGGCTCATTACAATACCAATACGAAGATCGACACCTTTAAAATCAGGTTCAAACTCCAAAATGTTGTCATAGTAGGCCATTTTGACTCCAATAAGTGTTGTGATTTATATATAAAAAACCGTGAAAATAACTAGTACTCTATCAATATGATATTGCCGGGTACAGCGTTACCGTGTTGTTTTGCAATAAGGCGCAGCACAGGAAAGGGTTATTCCCTTTTCAGGTACTGCAACGCGATTGCAGGACAACACGGTAGCGCCCTTTGGGTGAGCCTGTCAGCGCACATGGACGGCGTTGTGCCTTTTGGAAATAGAACGACTATTCCCTGCATGGCACGCCTTGCCATGAACACTGACAGGATCACTGTGCCCGGCAATATCAAATTGATAGAGTACTAGGAAGCTGTCCGAGAATGGATTGATCTACTGCGGAAAAGCTATTTGGATTATATTTCCCGGTCTTTTTCGTTAGATAGAACAACTATTCGCCTCAAATGATCAAAAAATTTGTTTTAATAGCTTGTTCTCGCTACCATCCCTATTCTAGGACAGCCTACTGTACTCCTGTAACGCAGTAGCGGGGCATCTTATTTTCTTGCCCTGCAGGTTAGTTTTTAGCGTCAATATCAAGTAGACGGAGTACAGGAGGTTGTCCGAGAATAGAGTGATCTACTGCGGGAAAGCTATTTTGGCCAGATTTCCCGATCATTTTCGTTAAATAGAACAGCTATTCGCCTCAAATGATTAAAAAATCTGTCTCAAAATTACTTCCCCTCGCTACGACCACTATTCTAGGACAGCCTCCTGTCCGATGTTATAACTTGACATAGCTGGTCACCTCTAGACCAAAACCCGTCACACTTGGCATTTTTCTAGGTTTCGCCATTAAACGCATTTTACCGACATTGAGATCTTTCAGTATCTGTGCACCAATACCATGATCACGCAAGTCCGCCTTAACAGGCCCTTCAGTATTTGTTTCAGTTAATTTGATACGTTCTATTAACCGAGTATCACTTTCTTTGCGATTTAATAATACGATCACGCCATGTTTAGCTTGTGCAATCATACGCAATGCGTCATTAATACTCCAGGAGTGTGTATTGTCTTGAATATCCAGCAGATCAATTACCGATAGTGGTTCATGCACACGCACCAATGTTTCCTTTTCCGGGGTAATATCACCTTTAACTAAAGCCAAGTGAGTAGTGTTAGCTGTTTCATCACGATAAGCAGTCAATTGGAATTTGCCATGTATGGTTTCAATTGAACGCTCTGCAACTCGCGTTACTAGGCTTTCATTCATGTTGCGATAATGAATCAGATCAGCAATTGCCCCAATTTTTAATTGGTGCTTGGCGGCAAATTCGATCAAATCTGGTAATCGCGCCATACTGCCATCTTCTTTTAAGATCTCACAAATCACTGAGGCGGCCGTCAATCCAGCTATGTTGGCTAAATCACAACCCGCTTCAGTGTGCCCTGCACGGACTAATACGCCACCTTTTTGCGCCATCAGTGGGAAAATATGACCGGGCTGGACAATGTCTTCCGCTTGCGCATCCGGTTTCACCGCGGCCTGAACCGTTTGCGCACGGTCCGCCGCAGATATGCCCGTTGTTACGCCACTTGCTGCTTCGATGGATAGGGTAAAGTTTGTACCTAATGGTGAGCGATTGGCCGACACCATCAGCGGTAAGTTCAACTGATGACACCGTTCTTCCGTTAATGTCAAACAAATCAGGCCACGCCCATAAGTTGCCATAAAATTAATTGCTTCCGGCGTAACAAAGTCGGCTGCCAAAACCAAGTCACCTTCATTTTCACGATCTTCTTCATCAACAAGAATTACCATCTTTCCGACTTTGAGATCTTCGATGATTTCTTGAATGGCACTGATTTTCATGTGTTTGTTTCCTATGTATTTAAAAGCCTTGCCACATAACGTGCCAGCATGTCTGTTTCTAAATTAACCATATATCCTGGTTTCAATAAATGCAATGTTGTCGCCGACAAGGTGTGCGGAATCAGATTAATTGAAAACACATCGCCATCAATCTGATTAACTGTCAGACTCACACCATTCACAGTGATGGAACCTTTATTGGCTATCAATCGCAGTAATGATTGTGGCGCTCTTATATCTAACAAATAATTATCACCAAGCGGCTCAAATTTAACCACTTCACCGGTTGCATCAACATGGCCGCTGACAAGATGCCCGCCCAATCGATCCGACAAACGCATGGCCTTTTCCAAATTAACCAAATTTCCGGCTTGATCCAAACCCTGTGTGCAATCCAGCGTTTCCTGAGAAACATCGACCGAAAATGATTGGTTATCAAATGCTGTCACCGTCAGGCAAACGCCATTAACGGCAATGCTGTCACCGGTTGACACATCACCTAAATCTAATTGACCAGATGAGATGCTTAAATGTAAGCCATCTCCCTGCGATATGACGCGCTCAATTTTGCCAACGGCTTCAATAATTCCAGTAAACATCTTGTTATTCTCTTATATTCCGGGGAAGAAGCATGTGTTTTTATAGAAAAAAGTAAACAACTGATCAAGAATAACCGGTTGTTTGCAAATAATGCGCGATTGTAACGAATGATTGGCCAATTAGCTGTAATTATTGCGCATGGTTCTTTTTAAGGATTTCGTAATAAGCACGTACCGATTCAGTCAAAGTCACCGCTTCGCTACCACGCGTTTTACCATATTTAATGGTGTCAAAATATTGCTTTTTACTGAGCAATGGTAAAGTTTTTTTTAAATCCACCCATAAATCAGGGTTCAAGTTAAAACGAGTCGCCAAAGTTCGTGCATCGACAATATGTCCATAACCCTGATTATAAGCGGCTAGTGCGATCCATGTTCGATCTGGTTCAGCCACACTGTCTGACAATTTGTTTTTTAATAATTGTAAATAACCTGCGCCAGCAAGAATACTCTGTCGTGCATCAAGTCGATCGGTGACTTTCATCCTTTTGGCGGTATCTTGCGTCAACATCATCATGCCACGCACGCCAGTGATCGACTTTGCCTCTGGGTTCCAATGCGACTCCTGATATGCTAGAGCAGCAAGCAAACGCCAATCAATTTCGGTTAATTCACCAGCCCGAACAAAATGTTTTTTAAAACCAGGTAATTTTGTTTTAATTTTTTTCTTAAAGAAATGAATATCTCCAGCCTCTAATTGCTGAAAATGACCACTGTAATTATCCAGCAATTGTCTTAATGAACCATCATCCTGGATGCGCTCAAAAAACGCCTTCGTTCTTCTTAACAGTTCCGGTTCAACAAACTTTGGGAAAATCCATTGATTGGAAGAGGCATCCAACTCAAACGCACTATCGATATTAGCGTAAAAATGTTTCTTTTGTTTAATTTGCAATGCATTGGTAACCGTATAATCAATCTCGCCTTTAGCCAATTTTTGTAGTAAATCTACACTTGGTAAGTTGACTGCTGACCATGTCAGGTCAGGCAAAGTTTGCTTTAGTTTCTCAAGCTTCTTCTCATATATTGAACCAATTGGAACTTCGATGTTTTTGCCGACAAGTTGTTGCAAATCTTGTGGTTTAAAGTTTTTTGTATTAAACGCGACCTGGTGATGTGCATGCTTATAAACTGGACCTAAACGAAACCGAGAAGCATTTGCTACAGGATGACTCAGTCCAATGGCAAGGTGTGCTTGTTGTCGGCTTAATGCAGCCAGCGCATCCTCCGCATTTTGCATCATAACAAACCGGATTTCTAATCCCATCTCATGAGCGAACTCAGTAATCAAATCAAAGGTTAAACCAGAATAGCCGCCATCGGACTTTTTATGAAAATGCTCTGCGTGCTTAACGGTAATGACCACCAACTCGTTCGTCATACCAAATGGCGATACCGGTTTATTACCCATTCCACAGCCCACCAAGGCGACTCCGGCAGTTAATAAAAAAAAGTAAACTATTAATACGCGCATAGAAAATAGGTTAGCCGAATAGCAAAGATCACGATAAATCAAATACAGACACAATTGGTCTTTAATTTTTGGAATGGAACTGAAATCAAAAAAAAAGGGAGAGAATAAGTATAAGAAACAATTCAGAATGGCGCGCCCAACACGATTCGAACGTGTGACCCCCGCCTTCGGAGGGCGGTACTCTATCCAGCTGAGCTATGGGCGCGTTGGAAAAAACCAGTCATAATAAACTCGAGCAAGCATAACCGCTTTTGAAAGTTACGTCCAACAAGTCGTCCCTAGTTTGAACTTCGGCTTGTTGTGCCTACAATAGGGGTGGGAGTCTTTTAGCGATTGTGAGCCGATTTAACACCTATCGAAATTAATTTTTATTATGCCAAAAAAATGAGCACTATTTTGTTAAGCGCGTATGTTTTGTGTGTAATGGCATTATTTGCCTATGGGGTGAATTGTTATTTTATGGTGTGGCGATTTTGGAAAACTTATCGCAAAGCATCTGGAGAATTACGTCGACGGATAAATGATGCGCAATCAATTTTTGCTGATGCTCGTGTTCTACCGCATGTTACGACACAGATTCCGCTCTACAACGAAGCGAATGTGGCGGAGCGTGTGATTCGAGCTGTGGCGGCGATTGATTATCCCGCAGTGAAGCATGAGATTCAGATTCTGGATGATTCAACTGATGAGACTCGCCAGATTGTTGATCAGGTTGCCGCGTCGCTTCGGCAGGAAGGGAAAGACATCAGTGTTTTCCGGCGTGAGAAACGTCAGGGTTACAAAGCGGGTGCGTTGGCTGAAGGAATGAAAGTGTGCAAAGGTGAATTCATCGCTATTTTTGATAGTGACTTTGTGCCGAATGCGGATTACCTGAGGCAAATGATGCCGCCATTGCTGGCGGATGAAAAATTAGCTTTTGTTCAAGCACGTTGGGGGCATCTCAATACAAAACATTCTATTCTCACGCAAGCGCAAAGCATTGGCATTGATGGGCACTTTATGATTGAGCAAAGTACTCGCGCTTTTAATGGTTTTTTCATGAATTTTAATGGTACGGCGGGAGTTTGGCGTAAACATGCGATTGAAGACGCTGGTGGTTGGCAGGCCGATACGCTGACAGAAGACATGGATTTGTCTTATCGGTGCCAATTGATAGGGTGGCGTGCCAGTTTTTTAGTCGATGTGGTGGTGCCAGCAGAGCTGCCGGAGACTTATACCGCGTTTAAAAGCCAACAATTTCGTTGGGCGAAAGGTTCGATTCAAACCGCGATGAAACTGTATCCCAGGGTGTTGCGATCAAAAGCGAGTGTGATGGCGAAGATTCAGGCTTTTTTACATTTAACGCATTACTGTATTCATCCGATCATGGCATTGCTGTCAATCCTAACATTACCGGTTTTGTTAACATTGGATGTCAATGTGCCGTGGCAGGTAATGGTGTTTTGCATGTTCTGTATTTTAATTGCCATTTGCGGCCCCAGCACGTTGTATCTGACTAGTCAGGTGGTGACCAAGGCTGGGTTTAAACGATTATTATTTTTTCCGGTGTTAATGTGTGTTGGTGTCGGCATTGCCTTATCCAATACTCGAGCGGTATTTGAGGCAGTGACAAAGGTGAAAAGCGGTTTTGTTCGTACACCAAAGCGTGGCGATCATGAAAAGACGCGGTACCGTGTCAATGCGCCGGTGTTGCCTATCTTTGAAATCCTGTTGGGATTATATTGTATGGTGAGTCTGTTTTACTATATTGAAGCCAAGCAATATATGGTGGGGCCATTTCTACTGATTTATGCTTGTGGGTTTCTACTTATCGGGATTCGGTCTTTAAGAGAAAGTTATCGGTAACTATTCAGTTTACCCCTAGAATTCACCATTCCTGCGTTACAAAATGATCATTTACACGTGTAAACTCACATTTTGTGCCTTGAACTGATGAATTCTAGGGGCAATCAGAACAGTTACCGCAATATGCTGAATAATTACAGTTATCGTTAACTTGAATAGCGCCCAGTACCTTCCATTCAAATCAGCTCAGCATTTAAATTTTATTAACTGGTGAAATATTCAGGTGAATCATTCAATATTTCCTAAAGTGAGGACATGCGCAACGCACGCCGATCATTATTTTTTTATTCGCTGGCTTTAATCTTTATTGCGGGTGCCAGTCATTGGACACCGTGGGCAATTGCGTATAAAGGCTGGTTCATGGTGATTTCCTACGGCGTGATTTCTCTGGGATTCGTAGGGGCTTGGCTAAGTTTTCCAGAGGGATTGAGTCCTCGTTATAAAGTTGGGTTAATTCTGCTTATCGCACTACTGGCGCGAATATTCATGTTGGGTGTGCCGGTTTCAGATGATGTTTATCGTTATTTGTGGGAAGGTAAAATTATTATTGCCGGGGAGAGTCCCTATCAGTATCCGGCTGATCATGCACACTATGAACCCTATCGTGATCAGTATTGGGAAGTCATGAATCATAAAGATAAGCTAACGGCTTACCCCCCTCTGGCCGAGCTTATCTTTGCTGGTGTGAGTCATATTTCTTATTCACCACTGGCCTTCAAAGTATTATTTATCCTGGCAGATTTGTGTGTGGTGTGGGTGTTACTCTCGTTGCTGGCGCGACGCGGCGCAGATCTGCGAACAGCTTTATTGTATGCGTTAAATCCATTGGCACTATTTGCCATTGCGGGAGAAGCACATTTTGATGTGTTAATGATTCTGGCAATAATGTTGTCAGTGCTTTGTGTGGAGAAAAGGGCGTTCGCCTGGGGGTGGGTCTGGCTGGGTATCGCCATTCAGATGAAGATTGTTGCCGTGGTATTGGTGCCGCTCTATCTGTGGCGATGTAATTGGCGTCACGCCTGGTTGATGCTTATTCCGTTGGTTTTGTCATCGCTTTATTTCCTTGATTCATTGTCCGGTATGTTCCACGGGCTTTGGGCTTTTGGCGGCACTAACGCCTTTAATGGGCCGATCCACGGCCCGATCAATTATTTCTTAGATGACAACATCACTTGGGCCACACGGTCGGTATTTTTGCTGTTTGGTCTGGTAACACTGTGGGTGATTTGGGCAGTCAAGACACCAGCCAAAGCGGCGTATTTATTGATTGCGTCACTGGTGTTGCTTTCGCCGGTGGTGCATTACTGGTATGTGTTGTGGGTGATTCCGTTTGTAGTGCTTTATCCTAGTCTATCTTGGCTAGTGTTGAGCTTTACCAGCGGCGCTTATTTTACTTCAACGTTTAGTGTGGAGAATGGTGCGGATTGGTCGTTGCCGGTTTGGGCCATGTGGGCAACATGGCTACCGTTCCTACTGATTCTGATTTATGAATTACGTATGGTGCTGATCCGTCAATTTCGGCCGAATACTCTGTGGAATAAACCCAAAACACTGGCGATCATTGTGCCTACATTAAATGAAAGCGATCAAATTGCAACCTGTCTGTCGAGTTTGCAAGCATTGAATCGTCCTGCAGATGAAATCATTGTCAGTGACGGAGGCTCCAGTGATCAAACCGTAACCATAGCCCAAAGTATGGGTGTTCACGTTGTGACTAGCCAACGCGGGCGCGGTGCGCAAATTAGGGCAGGGGTGGAAGCGGCCAGTGCAGATGTTGTGCTAGTGATTCATGCAGACTGTGTTTGTAATAAGCGTATTAGTCAGCAGGTGATGACGGTGTTGACACAGAACCCAGAGGTTGTTGGAGGTGCTGTAGGCCAACGTTTTGACCGGTCATCATTGCATTTATTAATTATTGAAATGCTTAACGATGCACGCGCCACACTTGGTGGTGCCAGTTTTGGAGACCAGGGACAATTTTTTCGTATGGCCGCAATCCAGCAGCAAGGCGGTTTCCCTGATTATCCTTTGATGGAAGATATCGAGTTGAGTTTACGCATGATGAAGGCCGGACATGTGGTATTGCTAGATGGCGGGATACAAAATGCCGCGCGTCAATGGCAGAATGGATTCTTGACACGTATTTTATTAATTCTAAGACTGGTGATCGTATTCAGATTGAGTCGTTTGTTTAATCGTGATGTGACCAAAAAACTTTATCAGCGGTATTACGCCAGAAAGTAGGATTAATTGGCGTGGGGTGATGTGATTTTACCCATCATTTATCACGAGTTTTTATAGCAATGTTCGCCACTCAGATTTGTATATACATTAACTATCAAAAGTATCTCGTTTATTCTAAAGTATCTTTTGCATTGCCCACAATTTCTGTGGATAAGTTTGTTGGTAACTCGCCAATTTCATACTTAACTTACCGAAAATAGGTAATATTATCCAAATTGATTAATATTCGAACAATAATTTTTATTGATAATATTCAATTGGTTAAAATTACCTGATCTATTTTATGTTAAATTCTCGCAAATTAATGTCCCTAACTCATCTAAATTGTGGATTATTCAAGAACAGGCTAATCCTTGTATGATAGTCAAACGATGTTAATCGTGACCTAAACCGGGTTACTCGCCAGCCTTAGCTTGTTACATCATCAACAAAATCATTGCAGCTTGACGCCAAAAAACACGATCTTGGTAGAATCGCGTAAACTACAGCCTTATTATTGCTTTCAACTCTTTTAATTTATTCATCATGACAGTACGCACACGTTTTGCCCCTAGCCCAACCGGATATTTACATATTGGCGGCGCACGCACCGCTTTATTTTCTTGGGCTTATGCACGCCGACATGGCGGGAAATTCATCTTACGCATTGAAGACACCGATCTTGAGCGCTCTACCAAGGAGTCCATTCAAACTATTCTTGATGGCATGTCCTGGCTTGGGTTAGATCATGACGAAGGTCCGTTCTATCAAATGCAGCGTCTTGAACGTTATCATCAAGTTGCCGAACAATTGCTCCAAGCTAATCAAGCTTACTATTGCTATGCCAGCAAAGAAGAATTAGATGAGATGCGAGAAAAACAATTAGCGGCTGGGCTGAAACCACGATATGACGGGCGCTGGAGAGATTCCATCAAAACACCGCCTGCTGGGGTAAAACCAGTTATACGGTTTAAGAACCCGTTATCAGGTCATGTGGTAATGAATGATTTAATCAAAGGACGCATTACTGTCGCCAATAGCGAATTAGATGATCTAGTGTTAGTGCGCAGTGATGGCGTGCCAACTTACAATTTCAGCGTTGTTTTGGACGATCTAGATATGGATATCAGTCACGTTATTCGTGGTGATGATCATGTTAATAATACCCCTAGGCAAATTAATATCCTTAAAGCATTAGATGCACCACTACCAGAATACGCGCATGTTCCCATGATATTAGGCGCCACTGGTGAGCGTTTGTCCAAACGCCACGGTGCCGTTTCAGTCACCCAATATCGCGATGACGGGTATTTGCCCGAAGCGTTGATGAATTACTTGGCGAGATTGGGCTGGTCGCACGGCGATGAGGAAATATTCAGCCGTGAACAGCTCATCGAATGGTTTGATCTATCATCGATCAATCGAGCTCCGGCAAAATTTAACCCTGAGAAACTGCACTGGATGAATCAGCAATATCTCAAAAAAACGGACAATGCGCGTTTGGCTGAATTGGTCATTCCTTTCCTGCAACAAGATGCTTGTCCCATCGCTGACGGGCCAGATTTACTATTAGTCATCAATTTATTAAAAGAAAGGGTCAATACGATTGAAGAACTAGCCGATGCGGCGGTCTATTTCTTTCGTCCTTTGGAACCCAGTGAAACACTTAAAGCGGAGTATTTTAGCCTTGAAGCCAAGCCGATTTTCGTTAGCCTAATAGAAAAATTTAACCACATCGATTGGAATCGTCAATCTATTCAGCAAGAAATAAAAGCAACCGCTAAAAATCATGACGTAAAAATGCCCAAGGTCGCCATGCCGTTACGAGTAATGGTGACCGGTGAAACGCATACCCCATCAATTGATGCCATACTTGAACTGCTGGGGCGAGAAGAAACGCTGCGACGCATGAATTGCCGTTTAACTAACTTCCCTAAATGATTCAACATCTCTACTTTACATTGATACCGCGCCTCAGTATAATCCCACCTTCCTTTTGGTTAAGGGGGTATAGCTCAGCTGGGAGAGCGCTTGCATGGCATGCAAGAGGTCAGCGGTTCGATCCCGCTTATCTCCACCAAACAAAATTGTTTTGGTCATTAGGTGTAATAAAAAGCCCTTTAGTCCCCATCGTCTAGAGGCCTAGGACACTGCCCTTTCACGGCGGCAACAGGGGTTCGAATCCCCTTGGGGACGCCAAATAAACAAAGGCTTGAAAAGAATCAAGTCTTTTTTATCTGCGCTTATTCCATACGTATGTGTGGAGCCGGAAATAACCGTCACTATATCAACCGCAATAAATCAAACGTCACTTTAGCAAATACAGCCGTTTTGCCGGGGTCGGATAGTAATTGCATCGCTACAAATTTCAACAATGCCGAAAACGTCTGTTTTTTTAAGCTGCCTGTGCGGCAGTTTTAAAGAACGAGAAATTTTTGGTTAAAACAGTAATTCTTATCCTAAAATCCTCAGTTGGATGTTGCTTAGAGTGCATCAATGCTGAAGCGATCAACTGAGGATTTTAGGTTTATTGTGGCTCTAAATAATCGGTTAATAATTCTCGACACCATTGCGGTATTATAGTGTGCTTTAATTTAAGTTGCCCATCACAAATGACAGCGATTTGCTGAAACGGGTTGTCAGTACGAGAATTATCTAGGATATAAGTTTGATTGCATAATGGTATCACTTGTTTGATCAACTTTAATACTCTTGGGATACGGTCGATCACTTTCTCATTGGGGACATTATGTCCACCTTCGCTGACGCGTTGAGCGATGCGTGCTTGATTGAGAGAAACGATTTCCAGGTGAATAAATACCAGAATAATTTCGTAGCCCATTGTTTTAGCTTGGGCAACAAAATCAATTTTTGAAGGGTGCGAGAATACTGTTTCGAAACAAAAACTCTGCCCTTCCTGCAATAGCTGCGAACGAATTTGTGCCGCTAACATTGCGGCATCATAGCTATGCATCTCTGGCGCATGTGGATAAAGCTGTTTTGCTAAAATATCAGCATTAACAAAAGATATCCCTTTTATCGCTAATCGTGTACGGTAAAAAGTACTTTTCCCTGAGCCATTCCCGCCCGCCAACAACCAAAGCTGTTTTTTGGGTTTCAAGATGCGACTTTATTGATTTCGATAAATACGCCATTATTGAACTTACCCGTCTTCACCTTTCCATTCGAGTCAATTTGTTCCAAGTAGCCAGGGTGAATTAATGAAACCTGATACTTAATTGAGCTGCTAGTAACGGTTTCCGCCAAAGTCCCACTTGCACGTTCAACTTCAAGCGACTGAAACACCCCATCCGGATCAACCGGTTCGCTAAGAATAGGTTCAACCTTGATTTTTGCCAGTCCGGCTGAAACAGATAACAAATCGTCCGGGTCAAGAACCTTTGACACATTGCGGCCCATTTCCGCCCAATACTCAATCTGTTCGGCCGTGCTACGATGAAACCGCTTACCGGTTAAGGTGGCCTCTTGCATTAGTTTTTGCTGCAAACGAATAGGAGAAGCTGATTTCACCATGCGAATACCTCGTAGATCATTACAAAACGATTGCATTGTAGCAGAATGCTACAATGCAATCTATCCTAGCCCGTATATTGCGCCAGTACGCTTAATTTTAGCCTGAAACGCTTACAGTAACTTAGTTTCAGAGGGTCCACGAAAAGTACAACTTGTACCCGTATTGTACGGCAGTGAACCACCCGCGCCCGCGACGATTGATCGAAACACTTTTCTTAGCTACCTGTGCAGCAGTGGTTCAGGAAAGCAACCGACTCATTTCGTCAACTTCAACAGATCAAACACTACTTTAGCAAAACTTGCCGATTTTTCGGGGTTTGATAATAATTGCATCATCTGGTTTTGATGCGCATCACTACTATCCATGACAGCATCATCAACGGCTTTGATGAAATCACCCAACATGGCCTGTTCAGTTGTGTTGTTGGCAATTTGCTTCATCACCAATGCATTTTCACTGACTTTATCCCGAATGGTGTCGGCGTAATTCACTAAGTCTTTTTCCGTCAGATGGTCGGTAATAAAGATCTCATTTAAACGGCTGATAATTTGCGAGAGGAACTCATCCTGTTTATCTTTGGGTCTTGCCGTTCCAAGTCCTTCACCGGGTTCAAGTTTATAGTCAGCCGAATCTTGTTTTAGTTTTAAGTCTTGTTGGCGAATGGCGGACAAACGGTAATGACTGAGCACCACGCTGTTTAAATCGATATCTTCCTCTTCCTCCACCAAGGCCTCACGCAACATGGGGCGCAGATTGCGTGCATACAGGCTGAGCTTTTCCAAGTCCTTGTCGTCATAATCGACGATTTGTGACATAAATTCATAGAAGCGCACAAAGGTGCCTAAATCTTTTTTGAAGATTTCCAAAGCATCCTTCTCTTTTTTGCAGTCCTTAAAGCTATTTTCTGCATTAGCTATCAACACGGCATCAGCCGTTTTCTTGCTGCGCTCAAACATATCTTTGGCTTGACGATACGCTTCAATCGCTAATTGATAACGTTTCTGCCAACGCTCGACTGCCGGTTTGCAGATGTTCGCTATGGCGGCATTACTTTTACTTTTTACAAAGAAGGTATTACAAAACTGTTCAACCTCTTGCCCGGTAAAAATATCCGCCGCACGTAGTTTATTGAAGAGATCGAAGATTAAATCCGGGTCGGATACATCGGCGAGCTCGGCGGTTTGATAGTAAGGCTGAAAGGCATTGAGGATATCTTCTGGCTCATTGAAGAAATCCAATATAAACGTACCGGTTTCGGCCTTACCGGGGAAGGTTCGATTCAGCCGTGACAATGTTTGTACACATTCTACGCCACCTAATTTTTTATCCACATACATGGCACAGAGTTTGGGTTGGTCAAAGCCGGTCTGGAATTTGTTGGCCACGATCATGACTTGGTAGTCGTCAGTATCAAACGCTTTACGTAGGTCACGGCCTTTGAGATTGGGGTTCATGCTGCTCTCGGTAAATTTCTCCCCGACCAGTCCCGCAGTATTCGGGTCTTTGTCACTAAATTCAACCTCACCCGAGAAGGCCACCATGGCATGAATTCTCTGATAACCTTTGACTGCAATATATCGATCAAACCCAAGCTTGTAGCGCACAGCTTCTTTGCGTGAACTGGTGACGACCATGGCCTTGGCTTGACCGCCTAACAGACCCATCACATTGGCTTTAAAATGCTCAATAATCACTTGTACCTTCTGCGAGATATTGTAATCATGCAGCCGTACCCATTGGTTGAGCTTTACCTTGGCGCGTTTACTTTCAACTTCCTGGTCAGCACTTTGTATTTTCATCGCCAAGTTATAGGCCACTTTATAGTTGGTGTAGTTCTTTAGCACATCCAGAATAAAACCTTCTTCGATGGCTTGGCGCATGCTATACACGTGATAGGCTTCGGGACGATTGGTTTTAGATGGTGCTTCATCCGGGTTGGGTAGACGACCAAACAACTCCAATGTTTTGGTTTTAGGGGTTGCGGTGAAAGCCAAGTAACTGACATTCTTGGAAGCACGACGCGAAGCGATGGCGGCATCCAAAATATCTTCGGTGGTCACTTCTTCGTCATCTCTGCCTTGCGCATCGATCATCAGCACTTCTTTTAATTGACGCGCTGTAGCGCCAGTTTGTGATGAGTGCGCCTCATCGGCAATAATCGCATAGCAACGTTCTTTCAAGCTGACACTGTTCTCAATGGCTTTTAATACATAAGGGAACGTCTGAATGGTGACAATAATGATGGGCTGTGAGTTTTCCAGGGCAGCGGCCAGTTTTTCAGATTTAGAACCATCACCTTCTTTGTTATTAATGCGCCCCACGACACCGTCCACATGTTCAAACTGGTAAATGGTGTCTTGTAACTGATCATCCAATACCGTTCGGTCGGTGACGATAATCACTGAATCAAATTGTTTGTGGCCAGCAGCATCGTAGAGTGACGACAACTGATGCGCAACCCAAGCGATGGAATTGGACTTACCCGAACCGGCACTGTGTTGAATCAAGTATTTATGGCCGGGACCTTCAGTGCGAGCCGCCTCGATCAGTTTGTTGACCACATCCCATTGGTGATAGCGTGGGAAGATCAAGGTTTCTTTTTTGTACTTGCGTCCTTCCCAGTCTTCTTTTTCTTCAATCTGTAAATGCACAAAGCGGGCAAGAATGTTGAGTAGGTTGTCGGGTAATAATACCTCATTCCATAAGTAATCGGTGGCGTATTGGTTTACATCCGACGGTACATCGTTACCCGCCGCACCTTCTGATGTACCTTTATTAAACGGCAAGAAGAACGTGTCATCGCCTTGCAAACGCGTCGCCATATACACTTCATATTGACTCACAGCAAAATGTACCAGCGCCCCACGTTTGAAAGTTAGCAGCGGTTCTGGCTTCTTGGTAATAGGGTCAACTGGAAGACGGGTAGTTTTGTATTGCTTGATGGCGTTAAATACCGCCTGTTTGAATTCTGATTTTAATTCTAATGTGGCCACCGGCAAGCCATTTACAAACAACACCAAATCAATACGCCAGGCTTTGGCTTTAGCACCCGTCTCGGCCAAGTGTTCATCACTGGCCCAAGGGCTATACACCAGCTCTGGCACTACCCGGCAACGGTTCTTTTGATAACGCGCTAACGTCTCCGGGTTTAAATCATGTTCGGGCTTGAATTGGCACAAACTAAAGCGCGTACCCCGGTCACGTAGTTCATGACGCAGCACCCCCAAGGTGCCGAAGGTGCGCATGGCTTTATTGGCGGCGTTGGGGTCAGCTTTGTTCAACTGGGTGGCGACTCGCTCTAGAAACTTTTGTTCGGGGTTGTTGGGGTAAAGGGCACAAAACTTTTGCCACTGAGTGTCTTGAGTTTCTTGCACAAAGCCCAGCAAGTCTTCGGGGTATAAGGCCAGCTCACGGTTATAGTTTTCCGGTTTGCCTAATTGCCAACCATTAGCGACCAACTGACGAATCATATCGTTTTGAAACGTTAATTCATTTGCGTTACCCATACTCAAACCATCCCTCTAATTGCCAACCAGACGCTTATTCCAGTAACACACCAAAATAACCGCCCATACAGATAAAATGCATTGCACAGCTAGCCCGGACTGCTAAACGTTAAGCACCCCATCTTCCGGTTGAGATGAAATAAGATAATCCATAACAATCAATCTATTACCTTAATACGCATCCGAATGTAACAGGAATAATGAAATAAAACTAAGCCCATGACGGGATATACCTCGCATATTTTCTGGAATCTGGTGCACTTGGATCATTCTTAACTAATCCTTGTTGAACGGCTTCAGAAAAGCCCAGCAAATCTTCAGGGTATAGCGCTAGTTCACGGTTGTAGTCTTCTGGTTTACCTAATAGCCAGCCATTGGCGATTAATTGACGAATCATATCGTTTTGGAACATCACTTCATTCGTCTTCTCAGTCATTATGTGGCCTTTTTGCAACCTACTTCCATTAAAGTAAAGCATATCATTGACTTAATCACTGTTAGGAGCCATAATCTATTTATAAATGGACTGGGGGTGCCCGGTCGGCGTCTAGGCCTCGGTGAGTTTCATCGAGGCTTTTCGCTTTCTGGGAGTAGCAAGTCTGCCTTTGCACACTTCCTAAGGGAATCGCTTCAACCCCCAACCCTCGTAGTTACTGCCCACACATTTACGACCTCCTTGGCAATAAAACTTCGACTCCAGAACCGCAAAAGCACGATTATCTTGTTTAGGGCGCAATACATGTAAACCAACTGGACGGGCGATCAAGTCTGCCAACTGCAAACCAGTAGAATTGGTTTTTTTATCAGCAAACTGAATAATAAAGGGCAGTGACTTGTTGAACCAGTTAGCCCCATCACATATTCGCCTAAACTCTAATTCCAACTCATCATCTTCCTTTTTGCCGCGTCGCTCGACCACAATATGCGTTTTCTTGCTATTTTGATTTTTCTCTAGTAAAAATCGATACACTCGCTCTAAACCAAATCCCAGCGCAAGGTGATAAGGATTACCCGGTGACTGATACTGATGGTTTAAACGTTCCTTTTCGATGACACAAGACACCAAGACAAAGTTGCTCTGATCTATAATCACCGTAAGTTGATCGATAAAATCAACACGTTCCTGACGACTTTCAAAGATATTAAAGGGCGACTTTTCCTTGCGGATTTCATTTTCGTGCAAAACCACCAGATCATGTCCAAAATGCTGAAACTTAAACGCCTGTAATTTGGGCGCAACTACATTGGTATAGTGCGGCTTATGAAATATGCAAAACGCCAATACAAATACAGGGTAATTGGGATCGAGGTTTTGTAAACCATGATCACCGCTTTCATCCACGTAGACAATAAAATCACTAAATTTGTCTATCATCACACTTTAGCATTCAGGGTGAGACGTGATAGTTTGCGAGACAAAAACAGTGGCCATACCATTTTCTGATAATGTACTCATGCTGCGGCTTCCTTGTTGACTTGGTTTTGCTCTGGGGCTTGCCAGTCTCGAACATCAATTTTACCGGTGACGGCGGCGGAGATTAGTGCTGTACGGCGTTCTTTTGATAAATTTATTTGCTCTTCGGCAAATCCAATAAGCTTGGAAAACTTTTCCAACTGCTCATCTATATATGAAGCAATTTCAATCTGATCTTTTCCAGCCGGTTGAATAATCCAAAGCTCACGAATATCTTCCAAACTAAGTTGAATCTTTGTTCCACCATAACCTGAACCGATAAACTGCTCTTTAGCAAGATCAGACAAAATAAAATAGCCTAACCACCTTGAGGATTCTACATTCCCATTTGCCCGACAAAGTGCTACATGCTGACTAACATATCCACCTCCTATTTTATCATTCGCCACACATACTGAGCCGAGATCCGCTGTGATTGAAATTAATAAATCGCCTTTATTGATTTTTGATCGCTCGCCTTCACTACCAGATGGAGGCCTCACCTTTTGAGTTGATTCCATCTTCGGCTCAATTGTATCTCTTGTTAAATTTGCAATTCTAAAGAATAGTGATCCTTCATCAGAATAATGCTCGGCCCAGCCTCTTGAACCGCTAGTCACAAAATCAAATAGAAACTTAGCTCTAGTAACAACCCAATGCGCCGGCACCTCCCCCAACCATTCAACCCCCGAATCACGCATAGCGACATCAGGATTTAAACCTTTGGTCACGGCATGGCTAATGACGGCCTGACGCTTTTCTTTGAGCAGTTTGATGAGCTGTTGTTGTTTTTCGATCAGGGTGTCGATTTTGGCCGTTTCGTGGTCGAGGAAATCGAGAATGTTTTCTTGTTCATCAATGCTCGGCAAAGGAAGTTGTAACGCTTTAATTATGCTTGAGTTCAGACCATGCATAATCGAGCCTTTACCTGAGACTTTTATCTGATTCTCTATTTCATGACACTCATCAATCAGCAATCTAAAAAACCGTGGCAAGATTTTATCTTTTTTAACTCTTAAACGTATCAGGTGTGAGTCAATAATTCCTGGCTCAAAATTTTCTGGAACAAGTTCACACTTACCACTTGTTCCCATCATCGTTATAAGAAGGTCATTAGGAAAAATCTTGTATACCTGCATTTCGGTATATTTATCTTCACTAATTCTTCGTTTGCCTAATGTAAAATCTCTTTTTATAACATTCTCTTGGCCGTACACGTTGAAGCCTGACTCAACCATATTCTCAAGTTTCAACGCACTACCAAACGGCCCAATTTTTATTCCTTCAGCTCCGTCTTTTAGTAGATACCTTACCTGCTTGGTACTCCAGCAAGATGGGATATCTCCCAGCATTTCAACATTTGAATCTATATATTCAGCATACGCCCGATACTTATTTCCCATAAAACGCCCCCACTCCGTCATTCCCGCAAGCTTCTAGCGGGAATCCAGTTTTGACGCTAATTTCTCTGTAATGAAGCTGCGTGAATGACTGGTTGTTGGGTTGTGGATTCCTGCTAGAACTTGTCCTCGAATGTTCTAATCGGGGAACACGCAGGAATGACGGTGGGGTATGAGGGAATGGCTGCGTTATTAATGAAAATAGTTTTGGAATACAACTGTCTGTGGTCATAAAATCTCCTCCCACAAATCTCGCCACTGTGGATTGGCCTTTTCTATCAGGCTGATTTTCCAGTCTCGTTTCCATTTTTTTATTTGTTTCTCGCGAGTGATTGCTGATGCCATCTCTTCATGTTGCTCATAATAAACCAAAATATTCACGTTGTATTTTTCTGTAAAACCAGCGACCTGTTTGTTTTTGTGCTGCCAAATTCGCTGAATAAGATCACTTGTAACACCGATGTAGAGGGTTCCATTCTTTTTGCTTGCCAGGATGTAGACACAGGGTTGTTTTGTCATGATTTCGCTCTGTGAATTTTAGTGTACATCTCTACCCTCCGTCATTCCTGCGTATTCCCGATTAGAACATTCGAGGACAAGTTTAAGCAGGAATCCATTACTGACGATACGATCCGACTGTGGCAAGGTCATATATTATTGTGTTGTGGATTCCTGCTAGAAGCACGCAGGAATGACAGGGGGGAGACATCACGAATGTACTTCTTGCAGCAAAGCCATAATCTCGGCACTCACCTTATCCAAATCCGCATCAATTTCAGCCAAATCTCTCGGCGGTTGATACTGATAAAAATGTCGGTTAAATGGAATCTCGTAACCGACAATGCCGATCTCCTGATCCTTATCATCTTTCTTACTAGCGTCTATCCAGGCATCGGGCACATGGGGCTGCACTTCTTTGCGGAAGTAGGCTTCATTAATGGCGTTAACAGTTTGTGAGGGATCAAGGGCAACGTTCTCATTGTCACGCAGCTCTGTGTCGGCCTGGTATTCGATGACCTGGCCACCCACAGCAAACAAGCCATATAGTGGATTGGCTTTGCCCTTGTGGATTTTCTTGATGACTTTTTCGGCGTCCGGGTTCTTCCAACTCACGACGGCTTTAACCAGCTTTTTCTCTTTGGCGTCCAGGCTAAGTGCTGCGTTTTTACAGGCGGCGGTGATAACAGCGTCATAGCCGTTCATGTCATCATGTTGCGCGGTGCCGATAGTGTGTTGCAGTTGTCTGGCCTTGACTAACAGGCTTTTCTGCTCTAACCAGGTTTTACGATCCAGCAGGTCTTTGATCTGTTTTTCTTTGAGTTGGCTAAAGTGGGCTTTGATATGCTTACGAATCGTATCTTCATGCGTGGTTAAGTCGCCGTATAACTCACAATCAGGCGCATCCGACCACCCGCTTACGTTGTCATCCGCGCTTGCTGCGCCATATTCGGCATAGACCCACTGCATGGCCGCATTTAAAACGCCGGTGGTAAAACGCAAGGTGTGCAAGCGTTCATCACTGAATTGATAGGATTCGCGCAATGGGCGCTCGACAGTGATACGTCGATAGCCAAACGCATAGGTGTTAAAGATCTTGCTGGCAAAGGTCTTGGGTGTTTCCGTCTTGGGGTTTTCTGACTGACGGCCACGATTGCTTTTTTGTTCGGAGGGTTTGCCCAGTTCATGCGCCTCAACCACTTCAAAATCACCAAAGGTGCGAGTAACCGTGGCAATGTCACCATCTTCCATCACGTTGCGTTTAGAGCCTAATGACTTGCGCATTTTGCTGCATAAATTAACGCCGTTGATCAACTGCACTTTGCCTTTGCGCCCTGCGGTCTTTTTATTCGAGAGCACCCACACATAGGTGGCAATACCGGTGTTGTAGAACATGTCGGTAGGCAATGCGACGATGGCTTCTAGCAAGTCGGCCTCTAGAATGTAACGGCGAATCTCTGACTCACCCGAACCGGCACCCCCAGTAAACAACGGTGAACCATTAAGAATGATGCCAATTCGTGCGCCACCTTCAGCAGTGTCGCGCAACTTACTGATTAAGTGCAGCAGGAATAACAACGAGCCGTCAGACACCCGTGGCAAGCCGGGGCCAAAACGACCATCAAAACCTTTAAGCGTGTTCTCATCTTTGATGGTTTGCTCGATTTTTTTCCAGTCCACACCAAATGGTGGGTTAGATAGCATGTAATCAAATTTGTCGGCATACAGTTGATCGTTCGACAAGGTGTTACCGAGTTTGATATTTTTGACTTCTTGCCCTTTGATCAACATATCGGCTTTGCAAATGGCATAACTCTCGGGATTAAGCTCTTGCCCATAACCGCGCATCACCGCTTGTGGGTTTAACTCATATACATATTCCATGCCTGCAGAAAGAAAGCCGCCGGTGCCTGCGGTGGGATCATAGATGGTGCGGATAATGCCCGGCTTGGTCAGCGCGTCATTGTCTTCCATAAAGACTAACGACGTGGTGAGGCGCACGATATCACGCGGGGTAAAGTGTTCACCGGCGGTATCATTTGAGCTTTCTGCAAAGCGGCGGATCAGTTCTTCAAACACCAACCCCATGTCGTGGTTAGAAATCGCCTTAGGGCTTAAATCGGTCTGTCGAACCTTCTGTACGATCTTATAGAGCAGGTTGGCGTCATTCAACTCACCTATAAAATCAGCAAACTTAAAATGCTCAAAGATCTCACGTGCATCTTTAGAAAATCCTTGAATGTACGATTCCAAATTAGCAGCAATACCCGCTTCACCGAGTTTGGAGAGATCCATTTTTGAAATATTGAAAAACGACAAACCGTTGGTCGCCCGTAACAGCAGTTTCTCCTGCGCTTCTTCCGGTAGGTTCATCCGTTGCACTTTTTCAATCTCAGCCAGTACGGCTTCTTTGCTGTCTTCTAACACCCCTTCAAGGCGACGTAATAAAGTGAATGGCAAGATGATGCGGCCATACTGGCTTTGCTTGAAGTCACCCCGCAGTAAGTCGGCTAATGACCAAATATAGGCAGCTAGGTTGTTGGTGTTTTGTGTCATTGTTTGATTGTTTTTCTCGTTTTTATATGTTTCGGAATATCATATTTATTAATACCAAACCCGCTCAACCGCATACAAGCATAAAACACTTTTAATGATTTTGCCTGAAAACCACCATTCAGCTTCCATTCATCTCGGCCTGTGTAAAGTCACGCCATCGGAGTCAAAAAATCTGAATAACGACAAGGATGGAGGTTTCAAATGAAAACAATATCAACAAAATTATTAGTGGTTGTGTCAATCAGCTTCATCTTAGCAATTCCTGCCGTAGCGCATGCGGATAGAGATCATCACAGGTATGATCGTTCTCATCATTACGACAGACACGATTATGCTTATTCACAACGCCACCATTACAAGAACAAGAAAAAGCACCATAAGCGTAAGCATGGCCACAAGCATTCTCATCGGCATAATTATGGTGGGTATAATCGCGGCTATAATCAACCGCCTCGATATTTCGACAACTACCCACAGCCGCTTCACAATCATCGAAGCAGTTATAATCGAGTAACCTATCCGGCACCTGTATATGGTTATCCACCCAATGTGACGCTTGGCGTTAATACCGGGAATGCCAGCTTTATGTTACGCTATTAAGTTGAAAATACCGGTGACAGCAACAAGTCACTGGTTTCCACTTGGTATTTATTGCATAAGGCCTGTTTTTCATGAATAAATTGAGAAAAATTGTATTAGGAATCGCCTTGTTGATGTGCATGGGTTCGTTAGCCATAGCGGACCAAAACAACAACGTTTTAAAGCCCCAACAAAACAAAATTTCTCAACAAAAAGCGGTTAATATCGCGCAAAAAAAATTCAAAGGCCGCGTTCTGGCGATTCACCATACGGATAACGCCTATCGGGTTAAAATTTTAAGTGCCCCTGGTTCTGTCCATATCGTGCTAGTCAATGACACAGACGGGTCCATTATTTCAGCCCGCTAACCGTTCTTAATTCAACTTATTTGCAATGCGTATTCTTGTTATCGAAGATGAAATATTGCTACTGGCACAAATTCGCCAAAACCTGGAGTCCGATGGTTATATGGTTGATACCTGTAGCGATGGTGAAGAAGGGGTGTTTTTTGCCAATGAATATCCACTGGACGCGGCAATTATTGATATTGGATTACCCGGGATCTCCGGGTTGGATGTCATTAAAACGCTACGTGAGCAGGGCAACCGGCTGCCCATACTGATTCTGACCGCTCGTGACAGCTGGCAAGATAAAGTAAAAGGTTTGGAAATTGGTGCTGACGATTATCTTGCCAAACCGTTTCAAATGGAAGAGTTACAAGCCAGAGTCAAGGCGTTACTTCGTCGCGCAACCGGCATTCCCAGTTCATTGTTAGTATGCGGACCGATCTCAATTGATGTTTCCACCCATTCTGTCACAGTTGATGACAACAAAATCGACCTCACCACCTTTGAATATCGGTTGTTGGAACAATTAGTTCGCCACCAGGGTGAGGTGCTTTCTAAACAAAAATTAACAGATTACCTTTATCCACATGATGAAGATCGTGACAGTAATGTGTTAGAAGTCATGGTCGGTCGATTGCGTCGCAAGCTTGACCCAAAGGGTGAACTTACCCCGATAGAAACACTGCGCGGCCGAGGCTATCGCTTTACTTTAAAATGCAACGACACCGAATGATGTCCTTAAACAAGCGCATTCTTTTGAGTGCGACATTGGTGTTGCTGATCTTTATTGTCGGTATTGCCGTCACATTGGATCGTGCATTTTATGACAGCGCACGTTTAGGGGTTGAGGATCGTATGTTGGCAAGGTTGCTGATGCTAATGGGCGATGCTGAAGTTGATGAAACCGGTATTCTTTATATGCCGACTAATATACTAGACACCGAATTCAGTCGCCCTGACTCTGCTACTTATGGCTACATTGTCGATCATACAAAAACAATCGCCTGGAAGTCCACTTCAGCCTTAAACAAAACCATTCCATCACCTTACTTGCTTGAAAAAGGTTCAAAGCAATTCGATCAGATAACAATCAATCAAGAAACTTTCTTTGCCTATAGTTTTGGCGTCGCCTGGGCCACCGAGTCAGGCAGTTATCCGCTCACTTTCAACGTCATTACCGACACCGAACTTTTTGATGCACAAATAGAACGCTATCGGGAAGACCTGTGGGGTTGGTTGAGCATTATGGCGTTATTGTTGCTGATTACGCAAATGCTGGTTTTACGATGGGGGCTGCAACCATTGCGCCAAGTCTCCACTGAATTATTTGCGATAGAATCCGGTCAACAAGACAATGTAAAGGGGATTTATCCCAGTGAATTAAAGTTGCTAACGGATAGTATTAATTCGTTAATTAATCATGAACGCAAACAGCAAAAACGCTATCGAAATGGGCTGGCGGATTTAGCGCACAGTTTAAAAACACCGTTGGCTGTTTTACAAGGTGCCGCCATAACGAAAGAAAACGAGCGGGTTAAGCTCAAAACCATCCATGAACAAATTGAGCGCATGGACAATATTATCCAATATCAATTACGGCGTGCGGCGACTGCCGGAAGTTCGCCGGGCATGCGTCTGATCAGGCTCCGCCCAATTACCGATAGAATTGTTTCTGCCGTTGAAAAGGCCTATCACGACAAACACCCAAATATTGTCATTCAAGTTAATGAGGACATCAACCTTCGCATTGATGAAGGCGACCTAATGGAGTTATTAGGCAACCTAGTGGATAACGCATTTAAATGGTGTCGACACGTTATCATCATCTCAGCAAAAAATGAGGCGGATCAGATCATGATGCAAATTAGCGATGACGGGCCAGGTATTCAACAAAATGAAATTTCTAGAATCTTAGAACGTGGCGTTCGTGCGGATCAATCCACACCCGGACACGGCATTGGGTTGGCCATTGTGCGCGACATCATTCAAGTGTATGGCGGCGAATTATTAATTGATCAAAATAATCCGCATGGCGCACGTATTACGATCAGACTAAACAACAAATAACCCTTGTAACTATAACAAGGCTTTAGGCCGGATAAATCGCGCCAAGTACTCGCGCCCCTTTCGCGCCGGTAACAGCCGGTAAATTCGCAGGTACTTTCAACATTGTTTGCTGTGCTAACCAAGCAAAAGCATAAGCTTCGACCCAATCTGCTGCTACCCCTAAGTCGTCCGTCAATAATACCGCCCGACCTGCAAGCGCTTCTTTTAAGCGCGCCATCAGCACCGCGTTATGGGCACCACCACCGCAAACAAAAATTTCTTTAGCAGCCGCACAATCCCTTTCTATTGCATTGGCAATAGTGATGACTGTTAATTGCAGTAAGGTCGCTTGAACATCTTTTGCATCTTCACCAGTCTCATTTCCAATCAGAAATTGATCTAACCACTGAATATTGAACAAATCTCTACCGGTGCTCTTTGGTGGTTCAAGTGAAAAGAATGGTTCTGATAACAATTTGTTAAGCAAATGGGGTATCAACCGGCCTTGAGCAGCCCAGTCGCCATTTTTGTCATATGGTTGTTCTGTGTGACGTAAGCACCACGTATCCATCAACATATTACCGGGTCCGCAATCAAAGCCGGTCACGGTCTGATCGACAGGAAGATTGGTGATATTTGCAATGCCGCCGATATTTACGATGGCGCGAGCGATATTAGTATGCTGAAAAACGGCTTGATGAAATGCTGGTACCAATGGTGCACCTTGTCCTCCTGCGGCAATATCGCGGCTTCTGAAATCTGTGACTACGGTTATCCCGGTTAACTCTGCCAACAAAGCCGCATTAACCAGTTGGGTCGTGTATTGCTTATCTGCTTCCGGGCAATGCCGCACCGTCTGTCCGTGACAGCCGATGGCAACCACTTGTTGCGAAGAAACAGGGCTTTGATCTAGCAGTTTGATCACCGCTTGCGCATAAAGACGGGACAGTTGATTACTTATCAATGCGGCGCGGTTAAGTTCATCGTTACCCGATTGATGAAGCGAGAGAAGCTGTGATCGTAGTGATTCCGAGTAGGGGGAAAAATAAGTTTGGTGCAGGATTGGAGCAGGTCCACTAAAGTCTGCCAGAATGGCATCGACACCATCCAAGCTAGTGCCTGACATGATGCCGATATAGTAGGCGGGATTCAAATGGCGAACAGCCCTTGGCAGACTTTAGTTTTAGTTTAAAGCAGCAAAGTGAATATTACGCATAATATCTAAACGCGCTGCCAATGATTTTGTTTCATTCTGAAATTCTTGCAAGTCATTATGAGCAATTGGCTGTGCCGATGGTAGAATCACTTTGGAAGGATCACGTTGCACCCCATCCACACGTAACTCATAGTGTAAATGTGGTCCTGTAGCCATGCCTGTAGCACCGACATAACCAATCACATCACCTTGAGCAACAGTTGAGCCCTTTTTTAGACCCTTGGCAAAGCGGGAAAGGTGGCCATAAGCGGTTTCATATTTACCATCATGTTTAACAATAATGATCTTGCCATAACCTCGCTGAGTTCCCGCGAAAGTTACCACACCCTTTGCCGTGGTCTTCACAGGCGTGCCAGTTGGTGCCGCATAGTCAATGCCTTTATGTGCGCGCCACTCTTTTAGTACGGGATGAAAACGTGCGTTTGTGAAACCTGAGCTAATCCGTGAGAATGTGAGCGGCGACATCAAGAATGCTTTGCGAAGACTCTCGCCTTCCGGTGTGTAATAACCTCCACCACCATTTGATGATTCGAAATACACCGCACGATGAGACTCTCCTTTGTTAACAAACTCAACCGCTAAAACACGTCCGTTTTTAGCGTGCTCACCGCTTTCGTCCTGAAGTGATTCATAAACCACGGTAAAATGGTCTCCCTTACGGAGATCGCGATAAAAATCAATATCTGACGCAAAGATCTCAGTCAACTGCATGGCGACATTGTTGGGTATATCAGAGCGATCTGTTGCACCAAACAATGAATTTTTCACCACGCCGGATTTCATTTGTACTTGCGCATCAAATTTGATGACTTGCTCAGACATTTTAAATTCTTGATCGGTTTTTTCCATCAAGAACAGTTCTTCACTGCCAAAAAAGTATTTCAACATTAATAGCTCACCAGCAGCAGTTGTTTGCGCATAAACTGTTCTATCTGGTCTTAATTGGCGCATTGCTCTACTATCTCGTGCAGCGCTTAGAAATGCACTGGTGTCCTCTTTGTTGACATCAAGACGATTCAGAATAGTCGCAATCGTGTCACCGCGCTGGATACTTTCTTGACGCCAAAAAGATTGATTAGGTTGAGCGGAAAATTGAGTGCCAGGAATCAATAGGTCTCTCGTAATTTCCTCAACTTCGAAATCTTCGAGAACGGGATAATTTGGTGCAATACCAAATGCGGTAACAAATCCAAATAATGGAATCGTGGAAATCACAATCAACCAACGCAATGTTTTTTTTGTTAATCGGGATGACTTTTGAGCTAAAATCATTTGTTTACTACGTGGCATAAAGAACATTGAATAATCTCTCGAATAATTTCACTGGGCTTTTCTTGGGCGAAATTCTAGCATGAAAATGCGTCGTCTAGTACTAAGGTACAGTTGATAAATCAATATAACGTCAAAAAAACACAACACTTTATCTTGAGAAAGTATCGAATTACTCCGGTTTAATTTAAATGATGAGATAAAATGCAGAAATAAAAGATCTGAAATATTAAATAATATAGTGCAGAATAAATTCAAGTGGATGTAAATAAACCACTTTATTTGTGAAAATTAATAATTACAACATCCGTCAATCTATTGTGAACAGTTCAACCGAAAAACAAATTGAAATTATCAAGCGTGGCAGCCACGAACTTTTGATCGAGAAAGAATTAGAGACTAAGCTTGATTCAAATCGTCCGCTACGAGTCAAAGCAGGTTTTGACCCCACCGCCCCGGATTTACACCTAGGACACGCTGTCCTATTAAATAAGCTGCGCCAATTACAAGATCTGGGGCATCACATCCTTTTTTTGATTGGTGATTTCACCGGCATGATTGGTGACCCAAGCGGAAAAAATACGACCCGTCCGCCACTCACACGTGAGCAAGTGGCACAAAATGCAGAATCCTATACCACCCAAGTTTTTAAGATTCTGAAACAGGAACAAACCGAAGTGGTTTTTAATTCAACCTGGATGGATCAGTTCAACGCTGCTGATTTGATCAAACTGGCCGCTACACACACAGTCGCACGCATGCTTGAACGCGACGACTTTGACAAACGCTATCGTAATAACCAACCCATTGCCATCCACGAATTTCTCTATCCATTGATCCAGGGCTATGATTCTGTGGCACTTAAAGCGGATCTTGAGCTTGGTGGAACGGATCAGAAATTCAACTTGTTAATGGGGCGCGAATTACAGAAGGGTGCCGGACAAGCCCAACAATGCATCCTGACCATGCCGTTGCTGGAAGGTTTGGATGGCGTTAATAAAATGTCCAAGTCTTTGAATAACTATGTTGGTATTACTGAAAGCCCGAAAGAAATATTCGGTAAATTGATGTCTGTTTCCGATCAATTAATGTGGCGCTATATCGAGTTATTGTCTTTTGAGTCACTGGATACGATCAGAAAATGGCAACAAGAAGTTGAAGCCGGGCGAAACCCAAGAGATATCAAAGTGATTTTTGCACAAGAAATTGTGGCTCGTTTTCACGATCAACAAGAAGCTGAAGCAGCGCTTACTGACTTTGAAACACGGTTCAAGCGCGGCGCGTTGCCTGATGACATTGTTGAAAAAACAATCCCAAACAATGGCGAGGCACTACCCCTGCCTCAATTATTAAAACAGGCTGAGTTAACAGCCAGCACTAGCGAGGCGATACGCATGATTGGACAAGGTGCGGTCAAAATAAATGGTGAAAAAGTGACCGATAAAGCAACCGCAATACCCGCAGGTGAGGCGAATGTTTTCCAAGTCGGTAAACGTAAATTCGCCAAAGTGACGGTTTCTTAGTATTTGTGGATTCAGCGCTTATGCTGACTATATTGAGACGAATATCTCATAAATGGTGCTTCTACTAGATAGTATGACAGCGTAGCAAATAATATTGAGATTGATAGATAAAGGCTTAAATAAATGTGCCAATCATAATTGTACTGGCTTAAATAAAGTAGTATTGGGTAATGATAAATATATAAGCTATAGCTAATAAGTGAAATGAATGAAACAACTTTTGGGCAACGCCAAGCGGGCTGGGTCAGCATAAAAGCGTAGGTGGCGAAACCTAAAACAAGTATGGAGACATAATCCAGCAAGATTTTGTAAAATACCGCATCTTCACGATACGCTTCTAAATCCCACACAATACCGCTTTTTAAATACCCCAATATAATAAGTATCGATACGATTATAATTTTAGTTTTTAATTTTATTTCAATGATATGTTGACTGTATCGATAGAGTAGGATCCCAATGAAGAAATTAAATAAATGAATATAGAATTGATCCTGCGCAAGCCTAACAAATTGATTGAAATTGATTAGTTGGCTGAAATAGTCGTTTAAGGCTTCGAGTCTGAAGTGAATACTCAGCCAAACAAACACAAGAAATAGCGCAACACTGCCGATCACACTACTGCGCAGAAACAATAAAATGGCTATCGGTGCAATAATGTACCACTGAAACTCAACGGCCAGCGTCCAATAAACCGCATTAATACTTCGATTGTAATCATCAAATAAATTGTGCACATTGAATAAATGCGCCGCAAAATCTAATAAATTCGAATCATAGTAGAGGGATAACAGGATAAGGGAAAAGACATAAGCGGGATATATCCTGAATATCCGACGAATAAAAAATATCCGGCTGGTAACCGAGATCGAATATTTTTTCTTTACAATGGACTCAAATGATTGAGCGAGAAGAAAGCCGCTGATAATGAAAAATAACGGCACCCCGTAACCTGCGATAGCATCAATAAAAATTTTGGCAAATGATGCCAGGTCTTGTGACGCTGAAGCAAAATGCCCAAAAACAACCAAGCTCACTGCAAGCGCACGGTAGAAATCAAAAATAGGATAACGCACTGTTCTATTCTAACGCACTGCTGTTCATTAGAGAATATGCCTAATGGTAAAGTCTGAGTTAAAATTACGTCGCTGTTAAAAAATCAATTGTGCGTATTTTCATTTAAGCTATAAGCTTAGCATTCATCCTAGACAAAACAATCAGATAATTATGAAAAAAAGGTTGCTTAAACATTTTGATGCACTGTCTCAAGATGAGAAAGTCGTTTTGTACGTATTATCAGCTACCTATATACCGATCGCACAGACACGATTTCAGCAATTATTGTCAAGTAATGAATGCATGCCAAAGGGGCTTTCTAAAATTATCGCGAAACCACTACGTGAAAAACTAGTGAATCTTGGCCTTATTGAAGTAACCCACTTGGGCTGGAAATGCGCAGACTCAATTGCAGAGCCTCTTATAAGGGATGCTGCTCAACAACCTGAGTTTTTTGAATGCCTTTCGCGTCTAGTGCAAAATGACAACCCTGCTATGCCGCAAGGGTTTCATTTTGAATTTAGTACTCGCTTGTTACGAATTCATTTATATCAAAAAAATGAGAAAGCGTTTCATAAGGAGTTTGAAAAAATTCTTCAAACACATTCTGAGTACTTAATAGAAATCTATCATCGTTTTTTCTTTCAAGATTTCGACCCAAACTGGTTCGGTCTATTACCTCTTTCGATACAAATAACCATTTTACTAGACTATCAATTAATGCAACAGATATCACTTACCAATCTAACGCAACAGTATCAGTTGTTAAAAAGCTGTTTTAGTAAAGTCGCTTCAATTCCCAAACAAACCCTTTATCAGTATATCGAATTACGCATTATCCGTGGTGATGTCCAAGAGCTGGAAGAGATGCTCAATGGTGATGATTCTGTTACGGCCCATTTATTAATGGGCGCTATTCGTTTTTTGCAACACCGTAATGAAGAAGCATTGGATTATTATCATATTGCGATCAAGCAGGCCCGAAAAGAATCGCGCAAACGCAATATTTATATTGCCGGTCAAATAGGCTATTTTTATTGTTTGGCCCTTTTTCAAAGCCAAACGGAAGAAAATCTCTCGATCTTAAGAAAACAGCTCCAATTTATTAAAAAGAATGATGATATCTATGATGGCTTTCATTTTTCAGAGTGTAGATTATTGATCGGGTTGGACGTTTCTCAGGCAAGGACACAAGCTAGAGCGCAGGGTAATTACCTCTTTTTCAAATATCATGACGATGCGCCTTATGATCTGCTATGTTATGTTTTATTACTATACTGGTTAGGTGAAATTGATCTACAAATAAAAGACGATCCGCTGATTATGGAAAGGCTCAATGAATTTTGTCAGCTAGCCGATGAATATCATTATTACTGGTATGCCGCTGTAAGCTCTAGTCTATTAGAAAGACTATCCGCCACCAATAAAGTAACCAAGGATGTTGCCTTAAAATATCGTGAGTCATCATTCAATTTCATTATTAACTTGTTGCCTCATGTTGAGGTTTGGGAACGTGCGCTTGATGCTTTAACAAAGCTTGGTCATCAGGAGAGCTCCACGGCCGGTCAGCCATTCAAACAAGTCACATCACGTATGGCCTGGGTCTTAACAATGAACGATTGGGACATTGGCTTAGCTCCTAGGGAGCAAAAATTAGGCAAAAATGGTCGTTGGAGTAATGGTCGCCCGGTTGCCGTCAAGAGGTTACACAAAAGTCTTGAGAAATTTGATTATTTAACCGAGCAGGACAGGCAGATTTGTAGCCGCATTGAAATCGGTTATGAAGACGATTATTACAGCTATTATCGTAAGGAAGTCTATCAGCTCAATGAGCGAGCGCTTGTCGAAGCAATCGGCCATCCTCACATCTATTGGGAAGGTGCGATGAATTTAGAATGCCCTGTTAGTATTTCCACCGCTGAGTTGCAGTTACTCGTTTCTGAGAATAAAGACCAATTGTTGGTTAAATTAGCCCCTTATCCAGAGCGGAAACAAGATTATATTTTTGAACGAACGGCAGCAGATGATGTGCTGGTTTATAAAATAGAGCCTCAACACCATGAGGTTGCTGCAATCTTAGGTCTGGAAGGTCTTTTGGTGCCTAAGAAGGCCAAGCAACAAGTGATTGATTCGATATCTTCTATCGCATCAATGTTGACCGTGCAATCTGACATCGGTGGCCAGTCCAGCCATGCCGAAACGGTTGAAGCCGATCACCGGTTACATATTCATTTGCAACCAATGAGAGACGGTATTCAGATCGACCTTTTTGTTCAACCATTTGCCGATGGTGGCCCGGTTTATAAACCGGGTGTGGGCGGAACAACCGTGTTAGCTGAAATTGATGGTAAGCAACTACAAACCACTCGTGATCTTGCTCAAGAAGAGAAATTTCTGAATCAGATGCTAGACGATTGCCCTGGGTTGTATCACACCACCAATGCCAAATGGATTATGGACGACATGGAAATGGCATTGGAAGCATTACTGCAATTACAAGCGCTGGGTGACTATGCGGTACTGGAATGGCCCAAAGGCAAAGCGATCAAAGTAAGCCGGGAAACCGGTTTTTCTCAAGCGCAATTTTCAGTGCGTAAGGAAAAAAACTGGTTCAGCGTTTCCGGGGAAATTCAGGTCGATGATAATCGGGTGATGGAAATGCAGAATTTGATGGGATTATTGGCAACAACGCCCGGGCGTTTTCTGAAACTTGAAGACGGGCAAATCATAGCACTCACTCAAGAATTGCGTCAGCGATTGGATGACCTTAACGGCTTGGGTGTCATGCAGGGGAAAGACTTAAATTTTCATCCCCTAGCGGCACAAGCGTTAAATGATATTACCGAAGGCATGGCCGTCAAGTCCGGCAAGCATTGGAAACAACAATTAAAGAAACTCACCGAACTGGATGACCTCGATCCACAGTTGCCTTCAACCTTGCAGGGTGAATTACGTGATTATCAACTACAGGGTTATCAATGGATGGTCCGGTTAGCGCATTTAGGTGCGGGCGCCTGTCTGGCGGACGATATGGGGCTGGGTAAAACCATTCAGGCGCTGGCCCTGATCTTATCGCGCGCACTCAATGGGCCGACATTAATTCTGGCACCCACATCCGTTTGTAATAATTGGTTGGAAGAAGTGCAACGTTTTGCGCCAACACTTAATGTTAGCTACTTTGGGGTCGGTGACCGTCAGCAACAGTTAGATAATGCTGGACCATTTGATCTGGTTGTTTGCAGTTATGGTTTATTACAAAGTGAGGCCGATAAACTAAAACAGAAGCAATGGCACACCATTGTTGCGGATGAGGCGCAAGCGATTAAAAACCCCATGACACAGCGCTCTAAAGCAGCCATGGCATTACAAGGGGATTTTAAAATCATAACGACCGGCACGCCAATAGAAAATCATCTTGGTGAACTGTGGAACCTGTTTAATTTTATTAATCCCGGTTTGTTGGGGTCACTGAAAGATTTCAATGAACGTTATGCTCAGGATATCGAAAATAAGCGCGATCATGCTACTCAGCAGCGATTAAAAAAACTACTGCAGCCATTTATTTTGAGACGGTTAAAAAATGACGTGCTGACTGAGTTACCCGCACGAACGGAAGTGACTCTGCATGTCGAGCTCAGTGAGGAAGAACGAACTTTCTATGAAGCATTACGTCGTAATGCCATGCAAACCATTGCCGAAGTTCAGGAACAAAATACGCCACCGGGACAACAGCATTTAAAGGTGTTGGCAGAAATCACAAAGCTGCGCCGCGCCTGCTGCAATCCGCGTTTAGTTTTGGCAGAAAGTGAGATCAGTAGCGCCAAATTGGAAGTGTTTGAAGCGTTGGTCGAAGAATTAATCGCCAACCACCACAAAGCGTTGGTGTTCAGTCAATTCGTCTCCCATCTCGCCTTGATCAGAGAATTGTTAGATAAAAAAGGAATCAATTATCAGTATTTGGACGGCTCCACCTCAATGCCCAAGCGCAAAGCCGCCGTTAATGCGTTTCAATCCGGGCAGGGTGATTTGTTTTTGATTAGCCTGAAAGCCGGTGGTTCGGGGTTAAATCTAACGGCAGCAGATTATGTCGTGCATATGGACCCCTGGTGGAACCCGGCGGTTGAAGACCAAGCTTCTGATCGAGTGCACCGCATGGGGCAAAAACGCCCGGTTACCATTTATCGTTTGGTTACAAAAGATACCATTGAGGACAAAATTGTGGATTTACACCAGCACAAACGAGATCTGGCCAATAGTTTGCTTAAGGATGGGGATGTTAGTGGAAAAATGTCGGTTAAAGAAATGTTGGAATTGCTCGGGGATGTGGTTTAGTGTGGCATTGAAATGCGACACTGCAAACACATCCCGTTTGTTTATGATTATTCAATAACCTTGGTCAGAATTGCTGTTTCTCCTGGGTCTTTGAAGTCTACCGGGTTTCCGCCAGTGCGTTTTCTCTCGCTAAACAAATCGTTTATCGTATTCCCACTTTAATTATTTTAATAAAAATGAACAAACGTATAAGTACTTATTTTAATTCCGTTAAAAGTTTTCATGGAGTATGTAAAACTGTGTTTTCTTCTGTGGTGTTTTCCTTGAAAGTGCAATGAGGTTCTTAATATGACTGATTTTAAACCGGGCCAACGATGGATTTGTGATGTTGATTTGCAATTGGGGTTAGGGACGGTTCAAACGGTTGAAGACCGAATTGTTCATATTGACTTCACCGCAGTGGGTGAGGCGCGGGCGTATGCCATACAATCTGCACCGTTAACACGGGTTGTATTCAATATTGGCGATAGCATTACCAGTCATGAAGGTGTAAACCTGACCGTTACAGCACATCGCGAACAAGATGATGGTTTGATCAATTATTCAGGGACCGATAAAGACGGCCAATTGATTGAACTGAGTGAAGAGCATTTGGCACATCATTTGCAGTTTAGTCGCCCCAGTGAGCGTTTATTTAATGGGCATATTGATCAGGATAAGTGGTTCCAGATTCGTTATCAGACCTTATTGGCGCGCAATCAATTGGCCCAAGCCCCGCTATATGGGTTGGTGGGTACGCGCACCAGTTTAATTCCCCACCAGCTTTATATTGCCCACGAAGTTGCACGGCGTTATGCGCCACGTGTGTTGTTGGCTGATGAGGTGGGATTGGGGAAAACTATTGAGGCCGGTTTGATTTTACATCAGCAGTTATTAACCGAACGGGTACAGCGTGTGCTGATCGTGGTACCGGAAACATTGATGCACCAGTGGTTGGTTGAAATGTTGCGGCGCTTTAATCTGCATTTTAGTGTTTTTGATGAAGACCGATATGAGACTTTGGAAGAGAGTAATGAGCTGGAGAATCCATTTTACAGTGAACAGTTAATTCTCTGTAGCTTGGATTTTTTACGCCAAAATGAAAAATACTTTTATGCCGCACTGGATGGTGATTGGGATCTGTTGGTGGTTGATGAGGCGCACCATTTGCAGTGGTCGGAGCAATCGGTGAGTCCTGAATATGCCATGATCGAACAATTGGCAGATTGTACCAAAGGGGTATTGTTGTTAACGGCAACCCCGGAGCAGCTCGGTAAAGCCAGTCATTTTGCTCGTCTACGTTTACTTGACCCGGATCGTTTTGATCAATTCTCAGCATTTGTGGCAGAGGAACAATCTTATGAGCCGGTTGCGCAGGCGGTAACCGCTTTGCTTGAAGACGATGAACTGACGGAGGAAATAAAACAGGTCATTGCTTCAACAACTGATGCTAAGCATTCGAAAAAACTGTTGGCTAGTCTGCAAAATAAAAAAGACAGTAAGGCAGAGGCGGTGCAACAAACACGCAAGATGCTGGCGGAGCAACTGCTCGACCGGCACGGTACCGGTCGTGTCTTGTTTCGCAATACCCGGGCAGCGGTGAAAGGGTTTCCGCAACGAAAATTGGCGTCTTATCCGCTCGTTTCGCCGCCACAATATGATGGTTGTTTGACCGCTTTCGAAACGGCAAAGTTTTCCAAGCCACAGTTATTATTGAGCCCGGAGTTGCTCTATCAATCCCGAGCTGAAGATGACGGTCTGCCATGGACTGAAATTGACCCGCGCATCGACTGGTTAAGAGATCAATTGAAAGCACTTCGGCCTGAGAAAGTGTTGGTGATAGCGGCTAATGCACAAACTGCACGTGATATTGCGCAGATTTTGAAAATACAAACGGGTCAGCACATCCCTGTTTTCCATGAGCATATGAGTTTGTTGGAGCGTGATCGTGCTGCCGCTTTTTTTGCCGATAAGGAAGCGGGTACGCAATCGTTAATATGCTCTGAAATTGGTAGTGAAGGGCGTAATTTCCAATTTTCACATCATCTTGTTTTGTTTGATTTGCCGCTTAACCCGGATTTGTTGGAGCAACGTATTGGCCGTTTGGACCGGATCGGTCAAACAGAAACCATTAACATTCATGTTCCCTATCTAGAGAATACGGCTCAAACAGTGATGTTGCATTGGTATCACGAGGGATTAAACGCTTTTGAGAAAACCTGCCCAGCGGGGCAAGCGGTCTTTTTACAGGTAGAAGATGCGTTGATAACAGCACTGCATCAACGGTTATTGAATGCTGAGACGAACAAACTCATTCATACAACACAATCCGCCAATCAGGAATTAAATGATGCGTTGGATCGTGGGCGGGACAGATTGCTGGAATACAACTCATTTCGTCCAGCTGCGGCAGAACAATTGTGCCAGCTCGCAATGGCTCAAGATGAAGATGCCAGTTTATCGCAATACATGGAGATTGCTTTTGATTGTTTTGGTGTACATGTCGAAGAACATCGCACAGGCAGTTACTTTATCCAACCCAGTGAACACATGACTGCCTCATTTCATGGGTTGACTGATGAAGGTATGGCAATCACGTATTCAAGAGCAGTTGCGTTGGCCAATGAAGACCTGCGCTTTCTAACCTGGGAGCATCCAATGGTCATTTATGCTATGGATCGGGTTCTCGGCGATGAGACAGGCAATGCGGTGGTTACGGCGATTAAGCATCCTGATATCCAACCCGGTACATTGTTTCTTGAGAGTCTATTTATCGCTGAAACAGGTGGCCAGCATATGCAGCAAAGCAAGCGCTATTTGCCGCCAACCATGGTTCGCACTTTTCTGGACGAGCAGGAAACGAATGAATATTCGAGTCTTGAACATCACGAGATCAATCAGTATTTAGTGCCTGTGACCGCAGAAATTGCTAAGCAAGTGATCCAGTTAAAAAATGAATCCATTAAAGATTTGATCACCACTAGTGAGCATCAAGCCGAGGAATTGATGTTGACCATCGTTGCGCAAGCACAAGAAAAGACCAAACAAGCTTTCATGCTAGAGATTGAACGACTCAAAGCGCTACACGAGATTAACCCCAGTGTGCGAGAAGAGGAAATCCATTTTTTTCAACAGCTATTAGAAGACCTGTCTGCAGCATTTAAAACCACTCACTTAAGGTTGGATGCGCTACGAGTGATTGTGGCGATTTGAGTGTGGGTTGAATCATTATAAAAAAATTTAGGTTGTGACTTTTATCACATACAGAAAAGGAGTGTTGTGGTATTCGTTGGAGTATTGTTGCTGCACCAATTGTGCTGGCAGGTGAAAACCTCAAAAGGCAAGGGCAAGAGGGTAAATAGTTAAGTTCTAATGGAAAATCCAGGATTACCCTAACTGGTACGCTTTTGACGCGCCATTTGGTTGTTTTTGTACCGCCATTGACACTGTAGGCCAAGGCTGGTAAAAGTTATTGCATTCTTGCCGCAGGAATATATATAGCTACATGCGGAGCGTACTCATTAAACAAAGCTGGCTTCAGTCAGTGTCGGGCCTACCGGCTTTAGTTGATGGTGGTACAGTAAAAAGAGGGTTCTAAATGCAAGGCTCTTTCCAATCTGATAAAGAATTATTTGTTCAAGGGCATTTGGCTTCCATCGTTGAGTCATCTGACGATGCCATCATGACGATAACTCTGGATGCCGTCATTACGAGTTGGAATAGTGCTGCAGAACGTATTTTTGGCTATTCTGCACCGGAGATGATTGGTCAATCAATGGAAATACTTACTCCGCCAGATCGTACAAATGAAGAATTAGATATTCTCATTCGAATCGGACGTGAAGAGAAAGTTGATCATTTCGAGACGGTACGAGTCAGAAAGGACGGAAAATGTATCTTTATCTCAGTAACCATATCACCGCTTAGGAATATTGCTGGAAAGATCATCGGTGCTTCTAAAATTGCACGAGACATTACTGATCTCAGGAAAATCGAAGCTAACTCAAGATCGGCGGTTTATCTTGCAGCAATCGGCAAACTCGCACTGGTCTCGATTACCGATCATCGAGGAAACATTACCATGGTTAACCAAAAATTTTGTGAAATTAGCGGTTACAGCGAAGATGAATTAATTGGCCAGAATCACAGAATACTTAATTCCGGTGTTCATCCTAAAGCTTTCTGGGTCGATATGTTGGCGATGGTTGCAAAAGGTAATAACTGGCATCAGGAAGTCTGTAACCGCAAAAAGAACGGCGAACTATATTGGATTGATTCGACGATTGTTCCCCTTAAGAACAAGCTCGGAAAAATTGACAGCTATCTCTCAGTGCGTGTTGATATCACTCAACTCAAACATCAAGAGATGGCATTGATCGAGCGACTAAAAGAGAGTACTTGTCTTTATAAAATACGTAGCAGCTTGCTGCCGGAATCGACAATTAGTAGGGTTTGTCAGAAGATTATAGAAGAATTAACAATTGCGTTTCAATTCCCAGAAATTACTGTTGTCAAAATCGAAATTGATAACGAACAGTTTTCCTCCGCTAACTATACTGACGATCTTGTAAATGGGCTGTATTCAAAGATTAAGGTTGATGGCGACAGTAGAGGAAAATTACATGTATTTTACCTTGAAGATAAATCGTTTTTATTGCCATGGGAACAGAACCTCATCAATACCATCGCATATGATTTGGGGAAATGGCTTGAACGTTTAAAGGCAGAGCAGCGTATCAGCCATTTGGCTACTCACGACGAATTGACTGGTTTGCCTAATCGGAACTTGCTTCAGGACCGCGTAGCAAGGGCACTAGATAAAAACAATCGAAACCATGAACATGCAGCGGTGTTATTCATCGACCTGGATCATTTTAAAGTCATCAACGATTCACTCGGTCATAAAATAGGTGATTTTATATTGAAGATGGTTTCAGCAAGGCTTACATCCGCCGTGCGGAGTGAAGACACGGTGGCCCGCCTTGGCGGGGATGAGTTCATCATTGTATTGCAAAATATTGCCTGCGCTGCAGACGCCGGTACCGTGGCGCAAAAGATATTGAATACTCTGGCGCAACCTCTGATTGTAGAAAACAAAGAATTACGTGTCGGTGCCAGTATCGGTATTGCCGTATTCCCGAATGACGGCAATAGTGTAGAAACCCTAATGATACACGGCGACTTGGCTATGTATCACGCCAAAGAAGCTGGGCGTAATAACTATCAATTCTTTACGTCTATGATGAATCAACTTGTGGTGGAAAGATACGCACTAGGAAATGATTTGCACTATGCATTGGAACGCAATGAGCTGCAATTACATTTCCAGCCGGTGGTTAGCATGCCCGAAGGAAAGATGAAAAGTATGGAGGTATTGTTGCGCTGGCAACATCCTGAATTGGGGTTTGTTATGCCGACCAAGTTCATCAAATTGGCGGAGGATATCGGACTAATTGTACCGATCGGAGAATGGGTGTTAAGAACGACTTGCATGCAGATTAGAGCATGGTTGGAGCAAGGTTATGAAGTGCCAAAAATGGCGGTAAATCTCTCTGCATGTCAATTCCGACATAAATCTTTGGTGGCAGACATTAAGCGTATTCTGGATGAAACGAGCGTCGCAGCGCACTATTTGACGTTGGAGATTACCGAAAGTATGGTGGTGCAAAATATTGATGAAGCTACCAGAATATTAAATCAGTTGAATGCAATAGGGTTAGATATTTCAATGGATGATTTTGGTACTGGCTATTCAAATTTGGGTAATTTGAAGCGCTTCCCGATAAATACGCTGAAGATTGATTGTTCGTTTGTACAAGATATCACCACCGATCAAAATGATGCTGCTATTGTCGCGGCTATTATTGCAATGGCCCGCGGCTTAAATATGGGCGTGATCGCCGAGGGGGTGGAGACCGAAGATCAGCTTGCTTTTTTGACAGAGCAAGGCTGCAATCGCTACCAAGGATATTATTTTAGCAAACCACTACCGGCATCGGAAATTATAAACAAACTGCAACATATGGTTTAGTGTCTGACAGAAAATTATGTTTCGAATAGCAGCACATGAAGAAACAATATCTTGCAAATTTTCATCGAAATGAAGATTTAAAGGGCTTTGCTGGGATTGCTGGTTTATTAAGCAAATTGACTGTAACCATGAGCCGTCCTTTCTTGCTTCCATAATCCTAGAAAAATCAGTTGAACACAGAGTTTGCATTGAATTTTAGGTCACAAGACAAGGCGCCGTTCGCAGCCAATGGGTAGTCCTTGGCAAGAGCGGCAACACAGTATTGTGACCTAAAATTCAATGCAAAACTGTGTAGTGGTATTACAATCACCTTCATGGTGTGCAAAACGCTTGATTTTCACAATTATTATTCAGTCGCTTATAAGCGGTTTTAGCGGTCAACTGATTTTTCTAGGATAATGCGTCATCATCGTAAACATCAAGTGATTGTAAAGGTTGCCGAACTACGTCTAATGGAAATTTGGCTTTAAACATGTGCCGGTTCAAAACCGGCACAGTTAGAAATAACAGATAGAAGTGTATAATGCCACTTACTTTTAGCTGTTTTGGAATCATAATCTGTGCATCATTCAGTCAATATTGATCGTATGCTACTGAAATTATACCTGTTAACATAGTTACGAATATTCGTAACTATTGTTTCATCAACACTCTACTTACTAGCCTTGCAGTATTCTTCCCAACTAATCAGATTAGTTCTACCTGGTCTCGCATGTGTCGTGACAGGCGTTGCTATTGCTAATCCAGTAGAATCAGTACATCTACCACAGATGCCGGAAATTGTGGTTGAGGAGCTATCAGGTAGTGCTGCAGAAGATACTCTGAACGAACCGGCGATTGTATTACAGGACGAAGCGTTACGTCGCAAACGTGAAGCTAATCTGGGAGATACGTTATCACGGGAGTTGGGTGTTACATCCAGCAGCTTCGGTCCTGGTGCGGGTCGCCCAATTATTCGAGGACAGGATGGATCACGTATCAGGGTTCTTGAAGGTGGTGTCGGCACGGGTGATTTATCCGTTATTAGCCCGGATCATGCCGTTGCAACCGAGACGTTGAATGCTTCACGGATTGAAATTTTGCGTGGGCCGTCGACACTGCTTTATGGCAGTGGTACTTCCGGTGGTGTCGTGAATGTGATCACAGATCGTATTCCAGATCGCTTATTCCGCTCAGTCACTGGCAGCTTTGATGGGCAGTTCAATTCTGCACTGGAAGAACGCATGGGTGCATTAAACGCGTCGGGTAGTTTAGGACGAGTCTCATGGAACGTCGAAGGTGTCAAGAGGAAAACCAATAATATCAAAATACCTGGACGGGCCGATAAAACTGATCCAAATAGTCCATCGGGTGTGGTTAACAACAGTGCCATTGATTCCAGTAACTTATCGGTAGGCGGTTCATATATTGGTGAGCGGGGTTTTGTCGGCGTCTCTATTGCGCGACTAGAGAACTTCTACGGTATTCCCGGCCCGGAAGGTGCAACCATTGATATGGGACAGACGCGTTATGGTTTGGCAGGTGAGCTGGATGATCCGTTGAAGGGTTTCGAACAGCTTAAGTTGCGCATGAACTACAATGATTATCAACATAATGAGCTGGAAGCGTCCGGTGAGATTGGCTCCCAATTTAAAAATGATGAAGTAGATGGCCGTGTTGAAATGCACCATGCGCCAATTGCCAATTGGCAGGGAATAATGGGTGTTCAATTCCAGCATCGTAATTTTTCCGCTAAAGGTGAAGAAGCCTTTGTGCCTTCTGCTCAATCACATTCGGTTGGTTTGTTTATGTTGGAGAAACGCAGCTTGGGTCGCTGGCAATTTGAATTTGGTGGGCGTCTTGAACATGCTGGACAGAATCCGCAAGGCAATCAAGTACAATCCCGTGATTTTAGTTTGTACAGCATTTCAGCCGGAAGTGCGTGGGAATTTGTCGATGGTTATCAGATTGATTTGACCGCCACCCGAGGCCAACGTGCGCCGACTGCCGTGGCTTTGTATGCGGATGGCGTACATGTGGCGACCAATACATTTGATCAGGGTAATTCCAGCTTGAGTAAAGAAACTTCCAATAACTTTGATTTAGCGTTGCAAAAAACAACGGGTTTGATCAAAGGGAGAGTGAATTTATTTTATAACCATATTAATGATTACATTTTCCAGCAAAGTCGTGATAGTAATGGCGACGGTTTTGCAGACCGGGTTAACGATGAAGGACTGTTAGATACGGATGGTGATTTTATCGTACAAAATTTTGCTCAAACCCGCGCAAAATTTTATGGTTTAGAAGCTGAAGCGACGATTAGCCTATTACCGGAGATGCTTGATTTAAGAGTTTTCACGGATATGGTGTATGCCGATCTAAAAAATAACGGTAATGCGCCGCGTATTACCCCGCAACGTTTTGGTTTCGATCTGGACTATAAACAAAATGCATGGCTGGCGAATGTGAATCTGACTCGCGTTACTCGGCAAAATAGGGTGGCAACACTTGAAACCGAGACGCCGGGTTATACCTTGATGAACGCCGAATTGGGTTACCGTTTCAAGCGCGGCCCGACAACCTATCATACCTTGTTCTTACAAGGCCGGAATCTGCTGGATAGTGATATTCGGGTCCATACCTCATTCCTTAAAAACACTGCGCCATTACCAGGACGGGCTATTGTCGTTGGTATCAGAGGAACATTCTAAAGTTCGTTCTTGTCGTTAACAAAAAACAAGTAGAGGCAGATCATGTCAGTATCCGGTTCAAAAAAAGTGATTTATGCCGCATTGGCGGGCAATGCGCTTATTGCAGTGACTAAATTTACTGCTTCTGTCATTACCGGCAGTTCAGCAATGTTGTCGGAAGCGATTCATTCATTGGTGGATACAGGCAATCAAGGCTTGCTGTTATATGGGATTAAACGTGCCAGTAAACCGGCGGATAAAGAGTATCCGTTCGGTTATGGTAAAGAAATTTATTTCTGGAGCTTTATTGTTGCGATTCTGATTTTTGCCCTGGGTGCCGGTGTTTCGATCTACGAAGGTATTCGCCATATGATCTCACCCGAACCAATTCGGAACCCGATGGTGAACTATATAGTGTTGGGACTGGCATTGATTTTTGAGGGCGTCGCCTGGTACATGGCGTTACAGGAGTTCAAACGAGGTAAGGGCAAGTGGGGTTATTTTAAGGCCGTGCAGCGTGCTAAAGACCCTTCCGTGTTTGTCGTATTGTTTGAAGATTCTGCAGCGTTGTTAGGTTTGTTGGTCGCATTTATCGGCATTGTCTTATCTCAAGTAACCGGGATATTGTGGTTTGATGGTTTGGCCTCAGTGATTATCGGTTTGATTCTGGCTTCAACGGCATTATGGCTGGCGATTGAAACGAAGGGATTGCTGATTGGCGAGAGCGCCAACAGCGAAGTTAATCAGGAAATTCAAGCGATTGCTGCCAGTTATGAGATGATAGACCACGTTAACGAAGTACTGACGCTACATATGGGGCCGGGTTTTATCCTCGTGAATATCAGTCTTGATTTCGTTGACAGTGTTACGGCAGCAGAGGTAGAGCGGACGATTGCAATGATAGATCAGGAAATTAAAGCCAGGAATGAATTGGTCCAGCGGGTGTTTATTGAGGCTGAGAGTCGTGTTGTTACTGGAAATACTAAAGAAAAATTATAAGCTTGTTTATAATGTGGGCTATGCTTAGAGTTAGTTGGTCGGCTAAAAAGTTGAAGAGGAAAGGGTTGGAATGTCAAATGTAAAACCCTGGGTTTTTGTTTTGCCGGGTGCGCGGTTATCTGTCTTCTTGCAGAAAAAATAACATTTCTGCCTCTGAGGCACTTTCTTTGTTCTTCAATGGCGAGTTGCCTGATTTTATCTTGTAGAATGATGGGAAGAAAATACGCTGAATAGTTACGTTTGATGTTCCTATTTATTTGTATTAGTGATGCTTATAACGACCCAAGAAGGAGAAACGCAAATGCCTTAATACGTTATTGTTTATCTAGGTGGCGATCAGCCATCTAGCCCAGAGGAAGGCATGCAACATTTCATTAATTCAAGAAAACAGAATTGCAGGGATTCGGTGGATACCATGCGCCGCTATGTTTATATCCACGGCAACGCGTAAGGCGCAATGTAGGGTGTCAATAAGCGAAGCGCATTGCACCTTTTTTGCTTATAACCATTGATTGCCATTCAAGGGCGCCTCTAAAAATCCATATTTGCGAACATCCGCAAAGCGAATTGCCTGCTTACCCCGTTTCGTCACAATACTGCGTTACTCACAAAAAATATCTTCTTACATATCAGTTATATGCTGCGTCAATATTTTTTGTTCTCGCCTTGTCTTGTTTAGAAATCCGAATTTTTAGAGGCACCCTCAAGTAATAACATAGCCATAATCAACAGAAACGGTGCAATGCCTTTCAGTTATTGCACCCTACTTCGTCGGTGCTTTTGTCCAGAACAAGGACAGTTGTCCTGAAAAAAATAGGACTATCCTCTCTTCTTGTCTCTTTTACAATACTTTATTATGTATCCGTTATTACAGTTTTATTTGTATAGAAAATACTTTGGACCCGAATCCTGACTTTAATCATTGTCTCTAATCTGCCAGCTTCTAGCTGTCTATTATTTAATACTAATCAATAGCTTGCGTTGGTATTTGTGATAAAATAATTCCCGAGTTAACAACAAGGAAGTAAGTGATTTTTATGAGAACTAAACATTTTTTTGCAGCAGCATTAGTGGTTTTGTCTTTATCCGGCTACGGAGGTACCGCTCCGGCAGTGGCAGCACCTTCAGAAGCGTACGAGAAAGGGAAATTTGGTTTGCTACATGATTGGCCAATTATGCCTATTGCCATGATGTTGATGCCGGATGGGCGAGTGTTTGCTTATGGAACAGATGAACAGGGCAAGCAAAGTGGCGAAATGTATTACGCGGTTTGGGATCCCAAAGTTGGTACAGGCGCCGATGCGTTTGAGACATTGCCTAATATCACCGGCACTGATCTTTTCTGTGCTGGCCAGGCGCTTATTCCTTCGACGGGTCATGGTCTCCTCGTCGGCGGGGATAGCAAAGTGAACGGGAAAAGA
>JAJFJJ010000120.1 GCA_021774195.1 Nitrosomonas sp.
CACGCTACCGGACAATGTGGAAAAACTAACACTAACCGGCGGATCGGCTATTGATGGCATGGGCAATAGTGCTAATAACACGCTAACAGGTAATTCTGCGCCCAACCTGCTCACCGGAGACGCTGGCAATGATAAGCTGGACGGTAAGGGCGGCAATAACATCTTAACTGGCGGAGCAGGCAAAGACACCTTCAAATTCACCACCAGCGGCCACATTGATACGATCACAGACTTTGATGTACCTAGAGATACTATTCAACTGGACAATGCCGTATTTACGGCATTAACCTCAACCGGCATCTTAGCTGCCGATCAATTTGTTATTGGTGCAGCAGCATTGGATACGAATGATTTTGTCATTTACGATGATACTGCCGGATCCCTACTATATGACGCAGATGGTAGTGACGCCGGCGCTGCAGTTCAAATTGCTGTGGTTGGCGCTAATTTGGCCATGACTAATGCGGATATTGTGGTGATTTAGGCGGCTGATAAGGGTATCTCTAAAAATTCATAGTTCGCCCAGATGCAAGGCGCGGGAAAAATTTTGAAGCGCAGCATATGATTAATATGTAATCAAAAAAATTTTACCGCAACACAACAGCTGGGATGAAATCTGTATCTTTAGGGGTGCCCTTAGGAAATTATCTGTTTTGAATTTGTATACAGCCTGTTAAAATATGCGCCCCAACAAAACTGGCAACCCTATGAATTTCTCTACGATTACCGCCCTATCTCCACTTGATGGTCGTTATCACACCAAAGTCGAGCCATTACGGTTTTACTTCAGTGAGTTTGCGTTAATACGCTATCGTGTTCAGGTTGAAGTCTCATGGCTAAAAGCATTGAGTCATGAATCAGGCATCAGTGAAGTACCTTCTTTTTCAGGCCAAACCGTTACCCAGCTTGATGAATTGGTTGCAAACTTCTCTGTTGCCGATGCAGAAGCCGTTAAAGCCATTGAAGCCACCACTAATCATGATGTCAAAGCCGTTGAATACTGGCTAAAACAAACGTTGGCTGATAATGAAGAGGTTGCCAAAGTCTCGGAGTTCATCCACTTCGCTTGTACCTCTGAAGACATCAATAATCTTTCACATGGTCTAATGTTGAAAATGAGCTTAGAACGGGTCATGTTGCCAACCTTAGATAACATTATCACTAAGCTGATCGAATTGGCGCATCAACTGGCAGAAACCCCAATGCTTACCCGCACCCACGGCCAGCCTGCAACGCCATCCACATTAGGAAAAGAGATCGCTAATGTGGTTTACCGTTTGCAACGCAGCCAAAAACAATTGGCATCAGTGGCGATATTGGGGAAAATCAATGGCGCTGTGGGCAATTACAACGCCCATTTATCCGCTTATCCTGATTTAAATTGGGAAAAATTCGCACAAACCTTTGTTGAACAACTTGGACTGGAATTCAACCCCTACACCACACAGATTGAACCGCATGACACGATTGCCGAGCTATTCGATGCATACGCTAGAATTAACACCATTTTGTTGGATCTAAATCGTGATATCTGGGGATATATTTCATTAGGCTACTTCAAACAGAAAACAAAGGCCGGTGAAGTCGGTTCTTCAACCATGCCGCATAAAGTCAATCCCATCGACTTTGAAAACTCGGAAGGAAACTTGGGGATCGCCAATGCATTATTACGCCACTTGAGTGAAAAGCTGCCAATCTCCCGCTGGCAACGAGATTTAACGGACTCAACCGTACTGCGTAATATGGGCACGGGCTTGGGGCATACGCTACTGGCCTATGACTCTTGCCTCAAGGGATTAAACAAACTGGAAGCGAATCCCACTCAGCTAGCCCACGACTTGAACAATGCCTGGGAGGTTCTGGCCGAACCAATTCAAACCGTGATGCGCCGCTATGGTGTGGCAAACCCTTATGAGCAGCTCAAAACATTAACGCGTGGCAAAGATGGGATTACGCAAGAAACATTGCATCAATTCATCAAGACATTAACTATTCCCGAATCAGAAAAGCAACGGTTGTTAACCATGACACCACAAAATTATATTGGCAAAGCCACTGAATTAGCAAACAATATTAAGATTCAATGAAACTCAGCAATATGTTGTAAGACTTGCTGATCTAGGTCTGCTTTCCAGCTTTCCGGCATGACTCGCTCAACCTCAATCAACTTCCACTCCGCATCCCGTTGCTCACCTTTATTCGTTGATTGTTGTTGGGTCACTGATAACCATAAATAAGATTTTGCTAAATTCTCAGTGGTCGGCATACCGGTTTTTTCCGATAAGGGCGCATGAAAATACAACAGCGCAGTTTGATAATATGCCGGCAAATACCCTCGATTTGCCGCCATTTCAAACCAATATAATGCACGAACCGGATCATAAAGCGCCTTCAAATTAATCGTACCAAGCTGATAAATCGCTTCCAAAGATCCTCCTTCTGCCGCATAACCAAACCAAGCGGCCGCATATTGGATATTACGAATCTCTTTTGCGCCCTCCAAATAAAACCGGCCCATTTTTAATTGCGCCGGAACTGATCCGGCAGACGCCACCTGTTCACAATCCGCCAACGCCTTTTGCGGATCTTTCTCGACACCATGGCCCTGCATGTATAGCTCGGCAATCGAACACGAAGAAATCACGTGTCCTAATTGCACGGCTTGCTGGTACCAATGCATCGCAGCCTGATAATCTTTCACCTGATGAATCCCATCCTGCAAACACTGGCCAAAAAAATGAGCGGCTTCAGGTATACCACCATTTGCTGCCTTCTCATACCACTGACACGCAACGACCGCGTCAGCTTTCACGTGCCAACCCTTCTGATAAAATAACGCCAAACTATATTGCGCCAAAGGATTTTGTTTTTCCTGCGCATGAAACGTAAATGCCTCGTAGGCTTTCTGATACTCCCCTACCGTCAACCATTGCTGTGCCTCGGCCAACTCATTTTTCGTCTCTTGCTGCGCGGATATTGTCGGCAACCAGAACAAAATAGTTACGCTGGTTACACAAATTAAGAATTTACATTTTCTTAGCATGATCATAGGCGATTTAACTTAATCTATATAATGTACTAGCAATTTTGAACCGAGGAAACAAAGATTGCAAGAAGCCACTACTACAACAGTCGGCTCATATCCCCACCACTAAAACCTATCAGTGATAGGTTAATATTTTTACCAAATGCAATCACTTTGAACAACTCCCCCATCTCAGCCGGACTAACTAATTTTTGTAGTTGATTGGCCTGCGGCAGGTAATGATTCAGATCCTCAGCAGAAGTTTGCGCCAGAACATCTGTAATACCACAATTAATCAAGAAATGTGCTTGATTGGTGTAACCAAGAAGCTGCAAATCTGTCTCGGCAACCGCTGCAACCACGGCACTAAAATCAACATGACTGGTAATATCCTGCAAACCCGGATGATAGAAAGGATCATCATGTGCATGATGGCGGTAGTGACACATCAGCGTGCCCTGATTGCGTTGCGGGTGGTAATATTCGCCACGACCAAAACCATAATCGATGAGAATCGCCGCACCTTGTTGTAAACAACCCGCCACACTACGCATAAAATGCCGCGCAGCTAAATTAATTTCACTGACATATTGAACCGCCGGGTCATTATCCGGGTTGATCAGGGCGTTTAATTCACTTGCTGCGGCTTTGAGTTCCTCATTCTCGATTAGGTGTCGTTGCCATTCAAACTGCTCATTTTGCCAGCCGACACCGCGCTCAAAAAGAAGGTTATCCCGCCATTCCACCACATGTGCCGGCATCGCATCCAACACTTCATTGGCCAACATGACGCCGTTAAATTGTTGCGGCAATCGGTCCAGCCATTCAATCAAAGGCATAAGATGCGCCGCTTGATTAGCAAACAACACCCGCTGGCGCTGACGCAATTCAGCACTAACCTCCAGGATGTAATATTTCTCCGGTAGCGCTTCCAGCGCTTCCAACTCTAATAATAAATCAAGCGCCAACTTGCCGGAACCGGCACCGAATTCTAGTATTGAAGCATTCTCGACTTGCGCACTAATCTGCCGGACTTGCCGCGCTAACGTACGGCTGAACAATGGCGAAATTTCCGGTGCTGTGACAAAATCACCCGCACCACCAAATTTAGTTGATCCACCACTATAATAACCAAGCCCAGGCGCATAAAGCGCCATGTTCATATATTGTTCGAAGGTAATCCAACCATCGGCACGCTTGATCGCATCGTGAATAGCTTGAGTGACTTTTTGCGTATGAGCAAGCGCAATATCGCTGGCAGGCGGCAAAGTGGAAAGTGAAGGCATGGGCATCGGTTGTGTACGTTTTATGGTAAATTCTTAGTAACTATTCAGCTCACCCCTAAAATTCGTCATTTCTTCGTTACAAAATGATTATTTACACGTGTAAACTCACATTTTGCGTCTTGAACTAACGAATTTTAGGAGCAACCAGAATAGTTACAATTCTTAAACTGTATCGAATACGAGTGGATTGTACAACAATAAACCTATAATCCTAAAAACCACAGTTGAATGATGTTTAGAGTGCGTTGTTGTTTGTTTCTGGCAAGGCGCAATGAGGCGCAATAACCAGTTATTACAACGAATTGCAACGCAGTCAGAAATAAAGAACAGCGTGCTATAAACATCATAGCGGGACTCACCCAGAAGGTGCGCTTCGTATCTGTATATAAATTATATATATTCATAAGGTTACCTATTATTTAAAGCGGTCAACTGAGGTTTTTAGGATAATTATTAATTGGACACGCCTGCAGTGAACAACAAAGGATTTTAGGAAAAAGGAGAAATACGCTGTGCAAGATAAAGTGGTGTTAATTACCGGCGGGGCAAAACGCGTTGGTGCAGCGATCTGCCGCAAATTACATGCGCATGGCGCCCGAATAATCATCCACTACCGCAACTCACGCGAAGAAGCCGACAATTTACAGGCCGAATTAAATCAAAAGCGTCCCGGCTCGGTTGCCTTGGTTCAAGCTGATTTACTAGATACCGACTTACTACCCGATCTAATCGACAAAGTCACCAGACGTTTTGGACAATTGGATGTACTGATCAACAATGCCTCTAGCTTTTTCCCTACCCCGCTCAACGAATGCACAACAGACGCTTGGGATGATTTGATCGGTAGCAATCTGAAAGCACCGCTTTTCCTGTCACAAGCGGCAGCACCCTATTTAACCGCACAACAAGGTTGTGTGATCAACATTATCGATATCCACGCCGAACGGCCACTCAAACAATATGTAATTTATAATACCGCCAAGGGCGGGTTACTGTCACTGACCAAATCACTGGCGGTGGAGTTTTCCCCCGCTGTGCGTGTAAACGGCATTTCCCCCGGTCCAATTCTTTGGCCGGAAGACGGCGAATGGAAAGACGAAGCCGCACGCCAACAAATCATTGCCAGCACACTGCTCAAACGCACCGGAGAACCAGACGACATTGCCAAAACTGCACTCTTCCTGATTACCGATGCGCCTTATATCACCGGCCAAATTATTTCGGTAGATGGTGGCAGGAGCATTCATTTGTAACAACTGAACCAGGAGACTGCCCGAGAGTAGATTGTTCTATTCTCGGACAGCCTCCTGTAGACTGCCCGAGCTAGGTAAATTTATAGAACATCAAACCCCGCATCTTCAACCACCTGCTTTAGTTGACCAACATCGATTTTTTCTGCGTCATACTGAATAGTCGCATGTGCTTGTTCCAGCGACACATCGACTTGACTCACACCGGAGACTTTTTCCAACACGGTTTTGACGCTATTGACACAACCCATGCAGGTCATGCCATCAATTTTGATTGTTGTTGTTTGCATAATGCTTAAATAGTTTTATTGGTTGGCTTGCCAGCGTTTTAATAGCAACGAATTGCTGACAACGGAAACGGAACTCATCGCCATGGCGGCACCGGCTATGACCGGATTTAGCATGCCAATTGCGGCCAGCGGAATACCTAGTGAGTTATACACGAAAGCAAAAAACAGATTCTGCCGGATTTTTTTCAATGTGGCACGGGACAGTGAAATCGCATCGGCTACACTCATCAAATCATTGCGTATCAATGTCACATCCGCCGCTTCAATCGCAATATCCGAACCGGCACCAATAGCAAAACTGACATCTGCCGCGGCCAATGCCGGGGCATCATTGATGCCGTCGCCAATCATGCCGGTAAACTTTCCCTTGGCTTTCATCGCCACCACTTCAGCGGCTTTGTCTTGCGGCAGCACTTCCGCGCGATATTCGGTAATGCCGGTTTGTTTAGCAATGGCTGCAGCAGTGACGGCATTGTCGCCGGTCAGCATCACTACTTCAATACCCATCGCTTGCAGTCGTTGGACGGCTTTAATCGACGTATCGCGCAGACGATCTGCAATCGCTAGATAACCGAAGATTTTGACACCTTCTGCCGAACTAGCGGCGATGCCAATTACGGTTTTTCCTTCCGCCTGCAACATTGCAATTTGTTCAGCGTCCACTGTCGCACCCTGCCCGGTTAAGAATTTAGGTGAGCCCAACAGATATTTCGTATCATCAATTCGCGCTGTGATGCCACTACCGGTAATGGCGGAAAAATCTTTAACCGGCTGAGTTTGAATGTCCATTTTTTGCGCACTGTCCAGGACGGCGCGAGCCAATGGATGTTCCGAACCTTGCTCCAAAGATGCAGCAATCTTCATCAACTCATCGGCGGTCACCGATGGCGCTGGCACAATGTCGGTCACTTCCGGTTTACCTTCAGTTAAGGTGCCAGTCTTGTCGACAATAACGGTTCGGATTTTCTCTGCGTGTTCCAACGCAGCGGCATTTTTAACCAAAACACCAACCTGAGCGCCACGCCCAGTACCAACCATAATTGCCGTTGGTGTCGCCAATCCCAGTGCACAAGGACATGCAATCACCAATACGGCCACGGCATGAATCAGTGACGTGACGAAATCACTCGTCAACCACCACGTCACACCCAACGTCACAATACTAATTGCCACTACAATCGGCACAAAAATGCCAGAAATGGTATCCGCCATGCGTTGAATCGGCGCCTTTGAACCTTGCGCTTCTTCCACCAAATGAATAATCGCAGCCAGTTGGGTATTCGCCCCCACACTGGTCGCACGGCATTTGAGTAATCCCTGCTGGTTAGTGGTAGCGGCAAATACTTTTTCGCCTTCTTGCTTGTGAACCGGCAAACTTTCACCAGTTAACATGGACTCATTGACGCTGGAAGCACCGTCAACCACGACACCATCAACCGGAAGATTTTCACCGGGACGAACGATAAAAATGTCATTCACTTGCAAACTATCTGCCGGTACTTCAATGATTTCACCACCACGTTCGATTCTAGCTGTTTTTGGTTGCAAGCGAATCAACGCCTCAATCGCTTCAGAGGTTTTACCCTTGGCACGGGCTTCCATCAATTTACCCAGCATTACCAACGTAATAATGGCGGCACTGGCTTCAAAATAAATATGTTCATCGAGTGCAAATGCCGTGACAACCGCGCTGAAAAAATAAGCCATGCTGGTGCCCAATGCAACCAGTACGTCCATATTCGCCCCGCCACCTCGCAATGCATGCCAAGCGCCGGTATAAAAGCGTTTGCCAATCCAGAATTGTACCGGTGTAGCCAACGCCCATTGCAGCCATCGGGGCAAGATTTCCATACCATGGCCGGTAAACATGCCTCCCATTTGCAGCACCATTGGCAGCGTCAGTGCCACAGAGATCCAAAACAAGCGCAACTCAGCTTGATAAGCCGCCAAACGACGCGCTTTTTCTTCGGCATGGCTGGTTTCACTGACTTCGCCAGCTTCATAACCGGCGTTCGTCACTGCCGCGATTAAATCGTCAACACTAGCCAAGCCGGGGATAAAACTGACTTTGGCCGTCTCAGTCGCCACATTGACATTGGCCGTCACACCGGGCAATTTATTCAACGCTTTTTCAATATGGCCAGCACAGGCTGCACAAGTCATTTTGCGTAATTGCAACTGCACCGATAGCGGCGCGACATGAAAGCCGGCCTTTTCGATGGCATTAATCAATTCATTTACTTTGATCTGCCGGTCATCAAAATTAACACGCGCTTTTTCATTGGCGAAATTGACCACGGCTTCAACGCCGGACAGTTTATTCAGGTTTTTTTCGATGCGTGCCGCACAAGCCGCACAAGTCATGCCGTCAATCGGCAAATCAATATGTTTGAGCGTTGGAGAATTCAAAGTTGTTCCTGGTTAACAATCACATCAATGATGAATCACTAACACGCGACCAATTAATTGCACCTGATCGCTATGGTAAAAATGCGATGTACGGGTAATGAATAGACTCAATCCTTCTTCTGACTGACATCCGTGTTATCTGTTTGTTCATTCTCAGTTTTCATTGCCACCTCAGATTTAGCTGCTTCTTGTTGCTTTTTGATGGTAAAAGCGGCAACAAAGATTCCCAACTCATAAAGTAACAGTAATGGTACGGCCAACATAAACTGAGAAATCACATCTGGTGGCGTAACAATAGCAGCCAGAACAAAAGCCCCAACAACCACATAGGGACGAATTTCTTTCAGTTTCTGAATCGAAATAACACCAGTTCGCACCAACACCAAGACAAGCACTGGAACTTCAAATGTAATCCCAAAAGCAAAAAACATGGATAAAACGAAACTGACATATTTACCAATGTCTGTCATCACCGCAACCCCTTCAGGCGCAAAATAGGTGATAAACTCAAACACCAGCGGCAATACTGCGAAATAGGCAAAAGACATGCCGAAAAGAAACAATAAACTGCTGACCATAACCAAAGGCAAAGCCAAACGTTTTTCATGCGCATACAGACCAGGCGCAACAAAGGCCCATAATTGATAAAGTGTATGCGGCAGCGTGATAACAAATGCCAACATCATCGCCACTTTCATCGGCACAAAAAAAGGCGTCGCCACATCGGTGGCAATCATCTGCCCGCCTTGCGGTAATTTTTCCAGCAAAGGCTGTGCTAATAACGTATATAACTCGCGGGCATAGACTGCGCAAGGAAGAAACCCAAGTAGTATGCCAGCCAAAATACGTATCACTCTGGTGCGTAATTCCACCAAATGTGATAGCAATGACCCTTCAACATTCATCATTAGAGGTTATCTTTTATCAATATTAAAAGAACACAATCAGGATGTTATTTGTGTCCCTTTTCTGGATTATTTGGTGCTGACTCACCAGCTTCAGATGCTTGTTGTTGATCAACCAATGGTTTCAGTGGCTGATCAACAGGAGTTTTGACTCGGTCTTGGGTCTCAGAAACACCTTTCTCCAAAGGCGTCATATCTGCGGTTGATTTTAGTTGATCAATTTCCTGGCGAAAATCATTCTCAATGGATTGCGTCGTTTCCTGTACAGAATCATGCATTTTCTTCAGCTCTTCCATACGGATCTCATTATGAATATCAGTTTTTATACCATATACAAAACTGCGACAACGCCCGAATAAATGCCCCAGTGTTCGCGCAACCTGCGGTAATCTTTCTGGTCCGACCACAATCAATGCAACCATTGATATGATCAGTATTTCCAAAAAACTGATATCAAACATGACTTACACCAGTGACATAAATAATTGGGTCTCTACCAACAAAACCGCATAATACTTCGACAAGCATCAGGCGATCTAGTACTCCGTCTACTTGATATTGACGGAGTACTAGCCTTTTGTTTGAATGCTTATTTTGTCCTCACCCTCTTTCGTCGAACCATTGATGTCCGATGGAGAGACAGGAATATTAACAGTTTCAAATTCCTTTTTGTCCGCCACACTACTTTCAGCCGTTACAGTTCCCGGTCTTTCACTCTGAGTTTCCTGATTCTGTGGTGGTGGTGCAAAACCGGCATTTTCTGTTTTTTCTTGTTTAAAAGCAGTTGTGGTCGTTTTATTTTTCACTTCGGCTTCGATCACCGGATTATTTGAATCACCAGTTGATTGGGAAGTTGCATTATCAGCATCCGAATCTTTCATGCCTTCCTTAAAACCTTTCAACGCACTGCCTAAATCACTACCTAAATTGCGCAGCTTTTTAGTGCCAAAAACAAGTACAACAACTGCCAACACGACCAGCCAATGCCAAATACTAAATGTACCCATCGTTTTCTCCTTGTTAGTGGAATACGCTAATCATGGTGATTCATCACTGGCAAGCGTTCACTACTACCTAAAATATGAATATGCAAATGAAACACTTCTTGCCCACCTAAATGGCCAGTATTGATAATAGTACGAAAACCGTCTGGACAACCCAGTTTCTTTGCCAGTTGGGGCGCTAACAGTAGCATTTTTCCCAATAAACACTGATCACTTTCATCGGTTTCATATAAAGACGCAATATGCAACTTCGGTATTAGTAAAAAATGAACCGGTGCGGCAGGATTAATATCATTAAAAGCGATGATATCTCCATCTTCATAGATTTTTTCTGCCGGTATATCACCATTCACGATTTTACAGAAAATACAGTTATCCATATTCTATTCCGTTTTCCGAGAAGCTTTTTCATCAATACCAGAAATCCCCTCACGTCGCTGTAATTCATTAAACACATCATCCGGCCCCACACCATGATGGGCCAATAACACCAGACAATGAAACCACAAGTCAGCCGTTTCACGCACAACATGTTGGGCATCACCATCCTTAGATGCCATGATGGTTTCAGCTGATTCTTCAGCCACTTTTTTGAGTATTTTGTCTTCTCCACCGTGTAACAATTTAGCCACATAAGAACTGTTCGCATCTGCTTGCTTTCTGGTTTCGATTGTTTCGGCTAGACGATGAAGAATCGTTTGTTCGGTCATTTGTTATATATTTTTTTAGGGTCTTTGATTATCGGCGCAGCAACCACCCATTGCTTTCCTTCAAGTTTCTGATAAAAACAATTGTGTCGCCCTGTATGACATGCAATCCCACCAACCTGTTCCACCGTTAACAGCACAACATCTTCATCACAATCCAAATAGATCTCTTTGATCTTTTGCGTGTGACCAGATTCCTCTCCCTTATGCCAAAGCTTCTTACGAGAGCGTGACCAATAAACGGCTTCTTGCTTTTCAACAGTCAGTTTAAGTGCCTCACGATTCATCCAGGCAACCATCAGTATTTTGCCACTGCCATTTTCCTGAGCAATAGCCGGAACCAAGCCATCAGCAGACCAATTAATCTTATTGAGCCAATTATCTGGCATAAAGCTCTACCTCAGGAAAACGCTTAATAATTACTTTTCTCACAATCTTTTTGCATACACTTAGAAATATATATGGACATAGTCTAGCATTACAAGCGCACTTCTATACCATGCTCAGCCATACGTTGTTTGGCTTGTTCTACAGTAAACTCGCCATAATGAAAGATGCTGGCCGCTAATACTGCATCAGCGTGTCCTTGTAAAACACCATCGACAAGATGATCAAGATTACCGACACCCCCACTGGCAATTACCGGAATACCCACAGCATCAGATACCGCACGAGTCAACGGAATATCGAATCCATTACGAGTTCCATCTCGATCCATACTGGTTAATAAAATTTCCCCAGCACCTAATGATTGCATTTTTCTGGCCCATTCAATCGCATCAATCCCGGTTTCTTTCCGACCACCATGCGTAAAAACTTCCCAACGAGGTGCGTTGTTCTGTGATGCCACTTGTTTCGCATCTATCGCGACCACTATACACTGCGAACCATAATGGCCTGACGCATCCGCAACCAATTGCGGGTTTAATACCGCAGAAGTATTAATACTGACTTTATCCGCTCCAGCATTGAGCAATCTTCGCACATCCTCAACCTGGCGAACACCACCACCCACAGTCAACGGAATAAACACTTGAGACGCAACATCTTCGATAATATGTAAAATCAAATCACGGTTATCTGAACTGGCAGTAATATCAAGAAAAGTCAGTTCGTCAGCACCTTGTTCGTCATAACGGCGCGAAATCTCGACCGGATCTCCCGCGTCACGTAATTCAACAAAGTTCACACCTTTAACAACACGCCCGTTCGTCACGTCAAGGCATGGAATAATTCTTTTTGCAAGACTCATGTGGTTTTAAAATTCTGGAGGTAATGTAGTGAAAATACAGCGCAACTTGAATAGACTTAAAGAAAAGTTATAGGCTAGAAATGACTATTTGGATTTAGCTCATCCGCTAAAATTTGCGCTTGCTCGAAGTCTAATGATCCTTCATAAATAGCCCGTCCGGTAATCGCACCCACAACACCTTCGGATTCAATTTCACAGAGTGTTCGAATATCATCAATGTTGGTAATTCCGCCACTAGCGATCACTGGAATGGTCAACGCCTGAGCTAACTCGACCGTCGCTTCAGTATTCACGCCACTGAGCATCCCATCACGCCCAATATCCGTATAAATAACAGCTTCAACACCATAGCCTTCAAACTTTTTAGCCAGATCAATCACACAATGACCGGTCACTTTTGACCAACCATCAACCGCTACCTTACCTTCCTTGGCATCCAGCCCAACCATAATATGGCCAGGAAAAGCTGTACAAGCATCATGCAAGAACCCCGGAATTTTAACCGCAGCGGTTCCAACAATGACATAAGTAATGCCATTATCCAGATAACGTTCTATCGTATCCAAATCACGAATACCACCACCAAGTTGAATAGGAATATCTTCATCCACAGCCTGTACGATTTCCCGAATCACGTCGGCATTTTTAGGCTTGCCTGCAAATGCGCCATTCAAATCAACCAAATGTAATCGACGCGCACCTTGCGCCAACCAATGCGTGGCCATTTCTCCAGGGTCTTCAGAAAACACCGTAGCGTCTTCCATAATCCCCTGTTTCAGTCGTACACAGTGTCCATCTTTAAGATCTATCGCAGGAATAATTAGCATGGCTTAACAGAGTTTAACAGTTGATCAATTGTAGTATTGTCGCCTCGACAAGTATTTAGTTTTATATTCATGGCGTCCATTGCGCAAAATTGCTTAATAATTTCAATCCTGCCACATGGCTTTTTTCAGGATGAAACTGTACGGCGAAAATATTATCCTTTGCAACCGCGCAAGTAAACTGAAAAGGATATTCAGATTGCGCGGCAATGGCCGTCGCATTTTCAGTTTCCACATAATAACTATGTACGAAATAAAAACGTGCATCATCAGCAATACCATCCCACAGTGGATGCGTCATCGTTTGATGAACCTGGTTCCATCCCATATGCGGTACTTTTAGTTTCTGACCATCCGGCATAACCATGGCCGGTGCCGGAAAATGACGAACCTTACCCGGCAAAATATTCAGGCCTTTAATATGGCCTTCTTCACTTTCCTCAAACAACATTTGCAAACCAATACAGATACCAAGAAAGGGTTTGCTGGCAGCAGCCTCCATGACGGTATCTCGTAATCCGCGACTTTCCAGTTCACGCATACAATTAGGCATCGCGCCTTGCCCCGGAACCACAACACGCTGAGCTTGCCGTACGACTTCAGGGTCACTGGTCACCACGGTATTAACGTTAGGTGCAACATGCTCTAATGCTTTATGTACGGAACGTAAATTGCCCATACCATAATCTACTACTGCTATATCAGTCATACTTTGGTGTATTAAAATTAGTCACTTACAAAGCACCCTTAGTGGATGGAATAATGCCAGCCGCACTGGGATCATTTTCGAGTGCCATACGTATTGCCCGGCCAAATGCTTTAAATACTGTTTCGGCTTGATGATGTGCATTTTTGCCGCGTAGGTTATCAATGTGTAATGTCACTAACGCATGATTAACAAAACCCTGAAAAAACTCATTGACTAAATCTACGTCAAAGTCCCCAATCTGGGCACGGACAAAATCAACATTAAGCACCAAACCGGGACGCCCGGACAAATCAATAACAACACGCGACAACGCTTCATCCAATGGCACGTAAGCATGACCGTAACGGCGGATGCCTTTCTTATCGCCCACTGCCTTTGCAAAAGCTTGGCCTAGGGTAATGCCAATATCTTCAACAGTGTGATGTGCATCAATGTGCAAATCACCCTTTGCGTTGATTTCGAGGTCGATCATGCCGTGACGGGCAATCTGATCCAACATATGGTCTAGAAATGGCACACCGGTATCAAACACCGCTTTACCGGTACCGTCCAGATCCAGATTAATATTAATTTGTGTTTCTAGTGTGTTACGAGTTACTTGTGCTTGGCGCATAACAAGATTATTGATCTAACAAATGAGTTGAGTGGATTTTAAACTGTTTCACTGAGAATTGTGTGTAATGTTTCATAAAACTGATGATTTTCTTCAGGTGTCCCCACAGTAACACGCAAACAGTTTGCTAACAAAGGATGTGTTCCATCAAGATTTTTGATCAATATACCGCGCTGCTTGAGTGCCGCAAACACTTCACTGGCACGATCAATACGGAATAAGATAAAATTGGCATCTGAAGGAAAAGCAGTGACACTATCTAAGCCGGCTAACAAGCGATACAATTTAGCCCGTTCAGTTTTGATCACATCCGCTTGCGCCAGTAAAACATCCGTATGCTGCAAAACAGCTTCGGCAATTAATTGCGTCATGATGCCGACATTATAAGGCAAACGTATCTTTTCCAGTTGCGACACCCAATCCGAACGCCCCGCCAACAGACCCAGCCGCAAGCCAGCCAAACCAAGTTTTGATAAGGTACGCATTAATAGCAAGTTAGGATACTGTGTTAGTTGATCCATCAAACTTGCATCTGCAAAGGCATGATAAGCTTCATCCACAACCACGACACCGGGCGAGGCCTGAACAATTTTCAGCACAGCTTGTGCATCAAACAAATTTCCGGTCGGGTTATTTGGGTAGGCCAAGAAAATCACAGCTGGCTTGTGCTGCTCAATCGCAGACAGCATTGCATCCAGGTCCAGAGAAAAATCGTCTTTAAGTGGTACACCAACATATTGCAGATTAGCAAATGTTGCAATCATGCGAAACATAACAAATGCCGGCTCAACACTCATGAGTTTTGCACCAGGCTTAGCTGCCGCCATCGCAATGATTTGAATGATCTCATCTGAGCCATTACCTAGCAAGATATCCATTTCGTCAGGAATATCCAACGCATTGCGTAAAGTATTTTTTAGCGATGCGGCACTGGCATCAGGATAACGGTTAACTGGCGCATCTACTGATAGCTGAGCAATTTCAGTACGTAACTCAACCGGCAACGGATAAGGGTTTTCCATTGCGTCTAATTTAACCATACCTGTTGCAGGCGGGACATGGTAAGCAGAAAGTGCGAGAATCTCCGGGCGAATAAGCTGATCTGGATCGTAAGAATTAGGCATAGCCTCTATTTTAACTCAACATCGGTTTAATGTAGCAGTCGGCATTATAATTTTATTGAAAAACAGGTTTCCATCAAACCAAGCATTTCCATAATTGGCCGCTTATTTTATAGAGTTTACATGCTTAAAATGTTAACGTACTGATACAATTAATTAGTTTAGAATGGCTAATCGATTTCCAAAAACTTATATCAATTGGATACCCAAAACATGAACACACTGCGATATATCATCTGGTTTGATCAACTACGCATGACTGATGTCAATCAGGTTGGCGGTAAAAACGCGTCATTGGGAGAAATGATCAGCCAACTATCTACTGCGGGCGTCTGTGTACCTGGTGGGTTTGCAACTACGGCACACGCCTATCAGGAATTTTTGGCGCAAAACGGTCTCGACAAACGCATTGAAACCACGCTGGCGGAACTTGATATCAATGATGTCACTGCCCTTGCCAGCACTGGAAAACAAATTCGTAGCTGGATCATGGCCGCAACTCTACCGGCACGTCTGCAGGATGAAGTCGCCCAAGCTTATGAGACACTGCAATCGCAAGCCAATAACCTTGAAATCTCCGTCGCCGTACGTTCCTCAGCAACGGCAGAAGATTTAGTTGACGCTTCTTTTGCCGGGCAACAAGAGACCTTGTTAAACATTAGCGGGCTAGAAAACTTACTGCAAGCCATCAAGTATGTTTTTTCTTCCTTATATGATAATCGCGCGATTGCCTATCGAGTGCATAAGGGTTTTGTACATGCTGATGTCGCTTTGTCCGCCGGGATTCAATTGATGATCCGCAGTGATTTGGGCTCATCAGGTGTTATCTTTACCTTAGACACAGAATCCGGGTTTGATCAGGTTGTTTTTATCACCTCTTCTTATGGGTTAGGTGAAGCCATTGTGCAAGGCATTGTCAACCCAGATGAATTTTATGTTTACAAACCTGCGGTATCACAAGGTAAACGGGGCATCATTAAACGCAGCCTAGGGTCCAAACTGGTACAGATACTATATTCCGATACCGATGATATTCAGCATTCGGTGGAAACGCATAAAGTAGCCCTCGCACAGCAAAATTTATTTTCAATTAGCGATGCAGAAGTAGAAGAACTGGCCCGTCAAGCCATTATTATTGAACAGCATTACCAAAGACCTATGGATATCGAGTGGGGCAAGGACGGCATAACCGGAAAACTCTATATCCTGCAAGCACGCCCGGAAACCGTACAGTCACAAGCCAATACTAAAGTACTTAAAAGTTACCATTTAAAAAACAAATCGGAAGTGTTAATTTTTGGTCGCGCGATTGGCCAAAAAATAGGTAGTGGGCCAGCAAGATTAGTCACCAGTGCAAAGGAAATGTTCCGCGTTCAGAATGGCGATGTCTTGGTCACCGACATGACTGACCCGGATTGGGAACCGGTTATGAAACGAGCCGCCGCCATTGTTACCAATCGTGGCGGGCGAACCTGCCATGCGGCAATTATCGCTCGAGAATTAGGCATTCCTGCGGTGGTTGGTTGCGACAATGCTACCGAAATCTTGAAAGACCAACAAATGATCACTGTGTCCTGTGCAGAAGGTGACAGTGGCAAAATCTATCAAGGCATACTAGATGTTGAAATCAAGGAATTAGAACTTGGGGCCATGCCACCCATACCGGTAAAAATCGCCATGAACATCGGCAATCCTGAACTGGCTTTTGATTTTCAACGTATGCCAAACAACGGCATCGGTTTAGCGCGACTGGAATTCATTATCAACCGTATGATCGGTATACACCCCAAAGCGATCCTCGACTACCCCAATCACACTGACGAATTAAATGTAGCGATCGAAGAACGATCCATCGGCTATCGTGACCCACAACATTATTATGTCGAAAAACTAGCGGAAGGCATCGCCACCATTGCCGCTGCGTTCTATCCAAAGCCAGTGATCGTCCGTCTTTCCGATTTCAAATCGAACGAGTACGCCAATCTACTTGGCGGCACACTATATGAACCGCAAGAAGAGAATCCCATGTTAGGTTTTCGTGGCGCATCGCGCTACATTTCTGAATCTTTCAAAGACTGCTTCAAGCTGGAATGTGACGCGCTTAAAAAAATTCGCAATGAAATGGGACTCACCAATGTGGAAATCATGATCCCATTTGTAAGAACACTGACCGAAGCGCAGCGAGTGGTCGGCGCATTGGCCAAAAACGGTCTGACTCGTGGTGAAAATAGCTTACGCCTGATTATGATGTGTGAAATACCGTCCAACGCCTTGTTGGCAGAACAATTCCTGCAGTATTTTGACGGGTTCTCAATTGGCTCCAATGACCTAACCCAACTCACCCTAGGCACTGACCGAGACTCCAGCCTGGTCGCCAAATCCTTTGACGAACGAGACCCTGCCGTTAGGGCCTTACTAGAAATGGCGATAGACACTTGTTTGAAGCAAAACAAATATATCGGCATCTGTGGACAAGGACCTTCTGATCACCCAGATCTAGCCGATTGGCTCGTTGAAAAAAAGATAAGCACACTTTCTTTAAATCCAGATAGCGTGATACAAACTTGGTTATATTTGGCAGATCATTAGAATTTGACAGATTAGATTCCCAGATCCAGGCTGCGAATATAGATTTGATAATCTTCAGCCTAAAATCCTCAGTTGAATGGTGTTTAGAGTGCGATATTTTTTCTTTTTGGCAAGGCGCAATGAGGAGTAATAACGAGGTATTGCAACGAATTGCAACACAGCTAAAATG
>JAJFJJ010000013.1 GCA_021774195.1 Nitrosomonas sp.
TAAAGTTATTGATGTGATGCAACCTGTCATCGATTGGCATCAACGTGGTTTAGTGCCAATGAGTGAAAAGCTCACAGGAGATTCCCGTTGTGAGTTAGTACTCGCCGATTTCTTTGCCTTAGCAATGGCGAAAAACCAAGGGTTTGGAAAGGTAAATAATGATCAAAAAGTCCATGCGGTGTTGCTCGATATCGACCACAGCCCCAGCTTTTGGTTAAATGCGAGTCATGGAGATTTTTACACAGAGCATGGCCTGCATAGCCTCGCTGATAAAATTATTGTGGGAGGTGTATTTGGGCTATGGTCAGACGAAGCACCCGATGAGGCATTTATGAGTTTATTGGCTAAGGTCTTTGACTCCGCTGAATCTCATATTGTGAGTTTTCACAATCCCTATACTCAGCAGGATTCCACTAATACGGTTTATTTAGGGTTTAAGAAGTGAATAACGAACCTAAAAAGTTGGGAGTTTATGAGTTCTGGGGAAGCTCAGTTGATTCCTCGCTTAATAAAACGGATTGAATGCTACTGATCATATGGCTCTTCGCGCCTTGCCAGACAACCTGAAAACCACACAGCCGAACACGTTTAACAGAGGATTCTAGATTGAGATTCTTTGGAAAAAATGAATGCTGAAGATGGTATATTTTGATGAGGGGGCAAATCTGTTTATTAATTATGTTTGCTGCTTTTTGATAGGGTATTGAAAAAAAATCTGCAGTATTATTTGTCATTAGTTAACAGACCCTTTCTTTAACATCAGGGCAAGAGGTATTATCCTAGAAAAATCAGTTGACCGCTAAAACCGCATATAAGTGACTGAATTGAAAATATGAAAACTGAGCGTTTTGCACACCATGAAGGTGATTGTAATAACGCTACACAGTTTTGCATTGAATCTTAGGCCACAATACTGTGTTGCCGCCCTTGCCAAGGACTACGGCCATTGGCTACGAACGGCGCCTTGTCTTGTGACCTAAGATTCAATGCAAATTCTGTGTTCAACTGATTTTTCTAGGATTATTTGAACCCCATCCTAAGGCCGGATATATGGATGCTTTATTCTTTTTGTCAAACAGCGAATTTTTTCTTGCAATATGGGGCGGACCATATATGACCCTTTCTTTATATAGTGGAAAACCTGCTAAAGATAATTGTCAGCATTGACAAAGATGACTTTTATCTTCCGCTGAACAAAGGCTCATGTAGACGCGCATACTATGCCCAAGGTTCCCCGAGGGGACGTATCCACTTATTCGATTACTTGAGGACGCACATTTTGCTTCACTGCGGCACAATTGCTTACTTTTTTGTCCGGGCTCCAGTCACAAACTATGCACAATTTTACGCTCTTGCCAGGGTCTGCAGGGTCGCAGCAAGCCGTTTTATTATTTTCAATAGATAAAGCTGTTTTGTAGCCGCCAGTACCCAGAAGTGCGTTACTTTGGCAGAAGAAGTAATGATCTTCGATAATTTCATCATCATTACCACCACCACCACCACCACCACCCCCACCCCCGCCACCACCGCCACCGCCGTCACTACCACCACCACAAAAATATATACAGCTGCCTGGATTCTCAAATACTCCACCTAAAAGATTATTGCCAAAATCTGCACATGCCATCGCTTCTTCAGTTGTGGGGTCAAAGGGGCCAGTACCTACACCTCCGTTTGGAAATATTAAATGACAGTTGGCCCCATCACTGCCTGATAAATCACCATCTCCGAAAAAAAATATTACTGAAATTGGTTCTTCGTCCACTCGTGTTCTGGCTTTATTCTCAACTGTAGACTCACGATATATGCTTAACGCTTCTTCGTGTAATGTGCCCGCTTCTTTGTACCGACCATTAACCATGTGTAGATAAGCAAGATTGTTTAGAGCAACGTATTTATACTTAATGTTTACAGCAGAATTTTTGAGCGTGTTGATATGCTGTTCCTCGAAAATAGAAGCAGCGTCTTCGTAGTCACCAAGAAAGGCGTGACTTAAAGCCAAATTATTTTTAATAATAAATGTGTTAGGATGGTGTTCGCCGAATACCTTGTTTGCGCCATTTAAAGTATCCTCAAGAAGTGTGCTGGCCTCTTTATATCTGCCTGTACGAATGTATAAGGACGCAACATTGTTGTTATTGGTTAGCGTATACGGATGAGACGAGCCGAATGATTCTTGTACCAAAGCTGATTCTTTTTCAACTAACAAGATTGCGGCGTTAACGCCACCTTTCTCAACCGACTCTGTCAATGTTTCTATTAACAACACATTTAATTGTTCGTCATTGAGTGTGTTATTTTTTTGGTTACACCCAGAAATCAGGAAAATACTTCCATACAAGAGTAGTGCAATTGAAAAGAAATGAAAACGACTCATAATTACGAATAAAATAGATGATACTTCTCTAATCTTCATTATCTGCTTCCTCTTTTAATTAGTTTAATACGAACCTAAATGGCAAAGCTGAACATTATGTTTTTCCTTGTCTCTGCGTTTAGTTAGTCAACCAACCTTTAAGCTCGTTTTTCTGATAAGAAATCCGCAATTATTCAATCCAAATTTTTTCAACAGAACTCTACCTAACAAATCTTACAAAAAATTGAGTGGTGATGATGTGAGGAAACACACAGACTAAACAGGTTAGAATAGCTGCTGCACATTAACCGGCACCGTTTTGAACCAGTGAACAACCAGCTCTTTTGCATGAGTCCAGTTTGAATACTTGGCTGTCGCTTAATGACCATTTCTCAAGGTTGACCAGCCGCTCACTGGAGACTAGTAACAGGTTGTTGTTGGCCGACAACCGACCTCCAGATTGTATTAATATTAATTAAGCGCGGTGCCAGATCAAAGTTAAGCTAATACAATTTAGTGCTCTTAGTCATTCTTATGGTTCTTTGCGCTCTCTGATGCACTCTTGACTGCGTAACGCCAAATAGATCACTCATTAGTTAACAGACTTGATCCTTTCTCTTTCTAAAATTACGGTGAGGAAAACATGAAAATAAAATTTTATGGGTATAATGCCTTTTTGATCGAGTCCGGTGATAAAAAAATCGCGATTGATCCTGGCGCCTTATTTTTCTACTGGCTTCGATTTACTCCACTTATTCCAAAATCCGAATGGGGCAATATCACACATATCTTTATCACGCATGGTGACCCAGACCATTATTGGCATGCTGACCGGGTAGCCAAAGTCTCGAATGCTTCGGTTATTTGTAACAAAACGATGGCAAGAGATGTTGATGGTAAAACGTTAATGCTTGGGCCGCGCGATAAAGGGCTGGCATTTACGACGGAGTTTAACAATCTTCACACTCTTTCCGTTGATGAAACCATTGAGATTGATGGCATGTCAATTACCGGAATAAAAACAACCCATGGTGAGCTTGTCTTTAAATTAGGTCCCTTTGCTAAAACGTTAAAACCGGGGCCTGATGAAAGAGTTGGGTGGGGCGCGATTGGTTTCGGTATCAACCTGGATGGGAAAATGATCGTTAATCTCGGTGATACACTACTGCAAGAAAAAGAGTGGCAAACGATTATCGAGCCAGATGTGTTGATGATACCCATCGGTGGCAAAGCGATTCATAATACGATGGATGTCGAAGAAGCCGTGCAGGCGGTCAACGTGATGCGCCCAAAACTGGTGATTCCCTGTCATTACAATGTTCCGGCATTTTTTACTGAAAAATATAACCCAGCTGATGAAGAACTATTCAAGCGTGAAGTGGAAAAGGCCGGATCTCAATGCGCCATTTTAGCTGCGGGTGATTCAATCGATTATTCTGATGAATAATCACGTTAAAATTCATTGTCTTGGTCATCATTGTAGTGGCCAACTGAGGGTTTTAGGATTATGCATCCAATGTTTTTGTTTGGCTATTCTCAAGCGCATCAAGCATCATTTGTGCGACATTAAAACCCGTTTGTTGATAGATTTCTTGCATACCGGTTGGGCTGGTGACATTAATTTCGGTCAAATAGTCACCAATTACATCAAGTCCCACCAACATTAAGCCTTGTTTATATAATCTTGGTCCCAGGTATTCGGCAATTTCTTTGTCACGCGGGGTCAACGGTTGCGCGGTACCTTTACCGCCTGCAGCAAGATTACCGCGTGTTTCGCCGGTTTTAGGAATACGTGCCAGGGAGTAGGGTGCAGCCTTGCCCGCAACTAAAATAATCCGTTTGTCACCTTGTGTGATTTCAGGGATGAAGCGCTGTGCCATGATGGTGCGTGTACCATAGTGTGTCAGAGTCTCTAGAATGACGCTGATGTTGTGGTCTTCCTCATGCACACGAAATATTCCGGCGCCACCCATGCCGTCTAACGGCTTTAGAATAATGTCGTGATATTGTTGTAGAAACTCCCGTATTAATTTTTCCTGACGTGTGATTAATGTTGGGGTAATAAATTGTGGGTATTTTGTAATTGCCAGTTTTTCATTGTGGTCCCGAATGCTGCGAGGGCTATTGATGATTCTTGCACCTTGTTGTTCTGCCAGTTCCAGTAAATAAGTGCTGTAAACATATTCCATATCAAATGGCGGGTCTTTGCGCATTAATACCGCGTCAAATTCTTGTAATGGTGTGGCCGTTATGTCACCAATGTGATACCAATCTTGATGATGTGTATTGTTATCAGTTAGAAACAGTGGGCGGGAAAAACCCAGAACAGTGTTGTCTTTCCAGACCAGATCTTTTTGATGAAATACAAAAACTTGATGTTGTCGAGAAATGGCTTCAAAAATTATGGCGTAACTCGTGTCCTTGCTGGTTTTTATTGATTCGAGCCGATCGAGAATAAAAGCAAGTTTCATGGTGTTAGTTATGATGAAGCAGTCTGATGTGATGTGGTTTCATATCGTTCTAGTTCGATAGCGGCAGCTAATAAGCCTAGTCGAGCGATTACGCCATAAGCGTAGAAACGATTAGGGATGCAATCTGGTTGTTCAGTACCATTAGGTAGCAAACAGGTTGACTCAAACGGTAATGGCACAAAATGCATGCCGGGTGCATTCAGATTCTCATCAATACCGCGTCCAGTATGCACCCGATAAAATCCGCCGACAACATAACGATCAATCATATAAATTACTGGTTCAGAGACGGCCTGGTTTATGGTTTCAAAAGTATACACGCCCTCTTGTACTAATACATTGGAGACTTGTGACCCTTCTTTAACAACCGCCATTTTGTTTCTTTGTTTACGGTTCAGTGTGTAGACGTCAGCGCCGTCTTTTACTGTCATGATGCCCATGCCGTAAGTACCTGAGTCAGCTTTTACGATGACATAAGGATCCTCTTTGACACCATATTGTGCGTATTTCTCCCTGATCTTGGATAAGATTTTGTTGGTGTTTTTAGCGACGCAATCTTCTCCACTTTTATCCTTGAAGTTAATTTTTCCGCAGGAAGAGAAATAAGGGTTAATTAGCCAGGGATCAATGTCAATTAAATCAGCGAATTCTTGAGCGACCTGATCATAGACCGAGAAATGTTCAGATTTTTGTCGTGTTGACCAGCCAGCGTGTAAAGGTGGGATTATGACTTGATCCAAATCCTTTAAAATTTCAGGTATGCCAGCGGTCAGGTCGTTATTCAGTAAAATGGCGCAAGGGTCGAAATTTTTTACACTAATTTTGTTTAGTTTGCGGGTAATTGGTTCCAGCGTAATTGATCTGCCATCAGGAAGATCTAGGGTGGTAGGTGATTCAATTTCGGGTAGCAGCGTGCCGATGCGGACATTTAAACCAGCATGCTGCATGATGCTATGCAGCGTGGCAATATTCTGTAAATAAAAAGTATTTCTTGTGTGATTTTCTGGAATTAGTAATATGCTGTGGGCGTCCGGGCAAATTTTTTCTACCGCACTCATCATTGCTTGGACACATAGTGGCATAAATTCAGGATTCAGATTGTTAAAGCCCCCTGGAAATAAATTAGTATCGACAGGTGCCAATTTAAAACCACTATTACGTAAATCGACAGAGCCATAAAAAGGTGTGTGATGGCTGCGCCATTGACCACGTAGCCAGTGCTCAATAGTGGGCATGGCGTTGAGTATGCGATTTTCAAGCTCAAGGATCGGTCCGCGTAAAGTGGTGGAAAGATGAGGCGATGGCATGATATTCAATAAGGTGATGAGGCCGTCATTATAGCACCATGCATTTTGCCATTTTTATTTTGGAACACTGTAAATATGCGACAATTGGTCAATAACATATCAGCATGTCTGATAGATATAGATTATCGTCTGCCCTGAATATACGGTGTTGTTGTGTTGATGTCGTTACTATGTGGCTTCTTTGTATAACTCATAAAAATTCTTTTATTTCATGACTGATCCTTTGCAACCAGTTTTGGTTTTGCTTGCTATCGCGGTGCTGGCGGTGGTTGTGTTCCGGCTGTTACGGCTTCCACCAATGTTGGGATATCTGCTAGCCGGTGTGGTTATTGGTCCGCATGCATTAGGCTGGATACCTGATTCAGAAGAAACGAGGCATTTGGCCGAGTTTGGCGTGGTGTTTCTGATGTTTAGTATTGGCCTAGAGTTTAGTTTGCCGAAATTGGTGACAATGAAACATATTGTTTTTGGTTTTGGCACCTCGCAAGTTGTGATCACGATCTTGTTTGTCATGGGCGTTGCTTGGGCGCTAGATTTGGATTGGCGTGTGGGACTTGCACTAGGCGGTGCATTGGCTATGTCTTCTACAGCCATTGTAATAAAAATGTTATCTGAACGGTTGGAGTCGAATACCCCGCATGGTCGTCAAGTCATTGGTGTGCTTTTGTTCCAGGATCTGGCGGTTATCCCGTTGATGATCATGATTCCGGCATTGGCCAGTACTGTTGAAAGCGATACAACAGACTACACCACGATGTTTACCGTTGCGATATTGAAAGCATCTGCAGTACTTGCTTTGATTTTGTATTTTGGTCAGCGGCTAATGCGCCCCTGGTTTCATTTGGTAGCACGGCAAAGATCATCTGAATTATTTGTTTTAAATGTGTTGTTGATCACTTTGGGGTTGGCGTGGTTAACGGAATTAGCAGGGTTGTCTTTAGCACTAGGGGCGTTTTTGGCCGGAATGTTGATTTCTGAAACCGAATATCGTTACCAAGTTGAAGATGACATCAAGCCTTTTCGAGATATTTTGCTGGGTTTGTTTTTTATTACCATCGGCATGTTACTCGATATGCAAGTGGTTATTCAGAATTTTGCTTGGGTGGCGATTATCTTGTTTGCATTGATCATATTTAAAATATTTTTGATTGCTGGGTTATCACGATTGTTTGGCGCTGATTCACGGGTGGCTACCCGTACCGCAATGAATTTGGCGCATGGTGGGGAATTCGGTTTTGTTCTTTTGGCCCAAGCGGGGGCGATTGGTTTAGTGGGTAATGATATTCTTCAACCAGTATTAGCTGCGATGGTGTTGTCGATGTTTTTTGCGCCATTTATGATTGAGTATAGCGAACAAGTGATTAAGCGTATCTATGGCTCAGAATGGATGCAGCAGGCGATGCAAATAACGACGATTGCTGCCCAAACAATGGCGGAACAAGATCATGTCATTATTTGTGGCTATGGCCGTAGCGGACAAAATATGTCACGTATCTTGGAGCAAGAGTCTGTGCCGTTTATTGCGCTTGATCTGGATCCACGAAGGATTCATGAAGCGGCCGGTGCTGGGGAATCAGTGGTATATGGAGATGCGGCACGACGAGAAGTGTTGATTGCGGCTGGTTTGATGCGCGCAAAGGTATTGGTGGTTAGTTATGACGATACAGTGTCAGCTTTGAAGATTTTGCATCATGTGCGCACTGTAAGACCTGATCTGTCGGTTGTTGTTCGAACAAGAGATGAGTCGGATATCGATTTATTGAAAGAAGCAGGGGCAACAGAGGTTGTGGCAGAAATTATGGAAGGTAGTTTAATGCTTGCTTCACATGTACTAATGTTTGCCGATATGTCAACCGGGCGTATCTTACGGCGTATACGTGAAACTAGGGAGCAACGTTATAGCTTGTTCCGTGGTTTCTATCATGGCTCATCAGATGATCTGGATGAAAATAATGAGCATTTGTATCCACGTTTGTTGACGGTAACAATTATTCCGGGTGCTGCAGCGATTGATAAAACATTGGAAGAACTGGATTTGAGTGGTTTGTCGGTAGAAGTTACCGCCGTGAGGCGGCGTAATATACGCGGCTTGTTACCGACTGGTGAAACGCGTTTGGAATCTGGTGATGTCGTTGTGCTTAAAGGAACACAAGAGAATTTGGCTGCTGCTGAGATACGATTGATGCAAGGGTGAACTTTTAAATTTTATTGGGTATAAACGGTGCAAGACATGGACAGTTTTATTCGAAAAGTGTATAGTCGCCGTTCCGCCCTTTGCTCTTATAAGAAGGGCAGGCGTTGCTGTGATTTTTTGATGTTACAGCGACAGATTGGAATGGCGCATAATAATATTTTTAGCGCAAAATTCATCATTTATGGAGGGAGATATGATTAAAGCTGTTCAGGCAGTTGTTGGATTAGGATTGCTCTGTTTTGGTGCTACACAAGTAGCAGTTGCTGCAACAGACATTTCCAAATTACCACGTGTTACACAAGAACTGGTGGCTCCACCAAACGTACCAGCACATGATCAGGTTGCCAAAGGCGGACCTAAGGTTGTTCAAGTACGCATGGAAACACAAGAAAGACTCATGGATGTTGGTCCAGGCGCAAAAGTTTGGGGTCTGACATTCAATGGTAGTATTCCTGGTCCACTAATTGTGATTCATGAAGGAGACTATCTGGAACTGACATTGGCTAATCCAAAAGATAGCACATTAGCACACAATGTTGACTTTCACTCTGCTACCGGTGCTTTGGGTGGCGCTCAAGTAACAATGGTTCAGCCAGGTGAAGAAGTTGTTTTACGCTGGAAAGCAGTTAAGCCAGGCGTATTCGTTTATCACTGCGCACCAGGTGGAACAATGATTCCTTTCCACGTTATTTCTGGTATGAGCGGTGCTATTATGGTGCTGCCACGTGATGGCCTGAAAGATGCTGATGGCAAGCCATACACCTATGACAAAGCCTACTATATTGGTGAGCAAGACTTCTACTTGCCACAAGATGACAAAGGTAACTATAAAGAGTACTCTCAGCCTGCAGCAGGAATGGCTGACATGCTTGAAGTTGCTAAAGGTCTGATCCCAACTCACGTTGTATTCAACGGTGCTGTTGGCGCAATTACTGGTGATAATGCACTGTCAGCGAAAGTTGGCGAGAAAGTATTGTTCGTTCATTCGCAAGCTAATCGTCCTTCCTATCCACACTTGATTGGTGGCCATGCTGATCTATACTGGGTAGGTGGTTCATTCAGCGACACACCTTTGACAAGTCAGGAAACCTGGTTTGTTCCAGCGGGTGCAGCAGTTGCAGCAGCTTATGAGTTCAAGCAGCCTGGTTTGTATGTATACCTCAGTCATAACCTGATTGAAGCTGTATTGTTAGGCGCCGCACTTCATATGAATGTTGAAGGCGATTGGAATCATGATCTCATGCATCCAGCACCGGATGGCCTAAGTGCAGCTGATGATCACTAATTTTTAATTTAGTGTAATCAAAAAGTTGTAATAAAACGGCTTCAGCCTATGGTTGAAGCCGTTTTTATTTGTAGTATCAATTATCGCAATGCTTATTTGGTTATTTTAAATTTATGCCTATTAAATCCCGTATTCGCACAGTTCCACATTATCCTCATAAAGGAATTATGTTCCGTGACATTACAACCTTATTAAAAGATCCAATTGGATTGCAAGCAACGATTCAAAGAATTTCTCAGCGTTATAAAAATACAAAAATAGACAAGGTGGTGGGTATCGAATCACGTGGCTTTATTATAGGTGCTCCTGTGGCTTATCAATTAGGTGTTGGATTTGTACCGATTCGTAAGAAAAATAAATTACCTGCTGAGACGGTAGGGCGTGATTATCAGTTGGAATATGGTAGTGACCGTATTGAGATCCATGTTGATGCAATTGAAACGGGTGAGCAGGTATTGCTGATTGATGATTTAATTGCGACTGGAGGGACGGCTGAGGCCGCGGTTAAATTGATTGAAGAAATGGGCGGTAAAGTGCTAGAAAGCTGTTTTGTTATTGATTTACCGGATGTGGGTGGCAGAAAAAGATTGGAAGCGCTTGGCTGTAAAGTTTATTCCTTGTGTGAGTTTGAAGGCGGTTGAAAGTGATGGCGCGATCAATCGTTGATTGGTGCTAATTTTCTCCAAGCCTAGCCAGCAGTTTCTCGTGAATACCACCAAAACCTCCGTTACTCATAATTAAGATATGATCACTTGGCTGAGCGATTCTGATAATAGCTGCGATCAGTTGAGTCAGGTCATCATGACAATAAGATTTTTCTCCTAAACTTGCCAGGGCAGAATTGGCCCAGGACAAGTCATTTGTGAAACAGAAAACGGTATCTGCTTCAGCCAAACTTTCCGCTAATGCATTTTTCCATACTCCCATTTTCATAGTGTTTGAACGGGGCTCTAAGACGGCAATGATATTTTTGTCGCCAATCCGGTTACGCAAGCCATTTATCGTCGTGTGGATTGAGGTAGGGTGGTGGGCAAAGTCATCATATACCGTGATGTTATTGACAACGCCACGAGTTTCCATACGCCGCTTCACATTTTTGAAATGACTTAATGCTTTAATGCCAGTGCCGATCGGTACTCCAGCATGACGAGCGGCACTGAGCGCAGCCAATGCATTCAAGCGATTATGTTCGCCCATTAAATCCCACTGCAAATCACCTTGATGAATTTGTTTGAAAAGAATTGTAGTTGTTTGATCGTTTGGGTTTTGGCATTGCCAGCCATCGTCAGTGCCAAATCGCTCGACGGGTGTCCAGCAACCTTGTGCTAAAACACATTGCAGATTCTCATCTAGGCCATTAGCAACAATCAGGCCATTGTTTGGAATAATGCGAACAAAATGGTGGAATTGGCGTTCAATTGCCGCTAAATCGGCAAAGATGTCGGCATGATCATATTCGAGGTTGTTTAAAATAGCGGTTCTGGGATGGTAGTGGACAAACTTAGAACGCTTATCAAAGAACGCAGTATCATATTCGTCGGCCTCAATAACAAAAAAGGGTGAAATTTCATCTGAGGTTTTAAAATGCCCAATTCTAGCCGAAATGCCGAAATTTTCTGGAATCCCACCAATTAAAAAACCTGGGTTCATCCTTGCATATTCCAATATCCAAGCCAACATGGAAGCGGTGGTCGTTTTACCATGCGTGCCTGAAACAGCTAACACCCAGCGTGATCGAAGAATATTTTCTGAAAGCCATTGAGGACCGGAGATAAAAGGTAAGTTTCGGTTAAGAATCTCCTCCATTAATGGGTTGCCACGAGTGACTACATTGCCAATCACAAAGATATCAGGTTGCAATTTAATTTGCTCCGGTGAATAACCGGATATTAAATCAATCCCTTGAGCCTCGAGTTGAGTGCTCATCGGGGGGTAAACATTTTCATCACACCCGGTTACCTTATGCCCGGACTCTCGCGCAATAGCGGCGATTCCGCCCATAAAAGTGCCACAAATTCCAAGGATGTGAATATGCATAATCGGTCTTTAGGGTTTTTGTTAATTGAATAAGTGCCACATTAATGAAGTGTTCGCTTTGTTTAGAATTATAATCTATAGATTGGTGTTCCTGATTCTTCAATAGACAATTTATTTCTAGTACTCCTTCAACCTAAAATCCTCAGTTGATCGCTTCGGTATTGGCCAGTCTTATGAAATGGAACAAATATTTTGTCAGATGTCACGTACCCTAAAGGTGAACCACGCTATGATGCTTATAGCACACTGTTCTTTATCTTTTGCTGCATTGCAATTCGTTGTAATAACTCGTTCACTTCTCACTGCGCCTTGCCAAAAATAAACAACAATGCACTCTAAGCACCATCCAACTGAGGATTTTAGGTTAAAGCACTCAATGTTATTTTCTACGCTATCTATACGACAATGAACTAAGACTGGACGGCGAAGGCGAAGGCGGAGGCGGAGGCGGAGGCGTTAATTTTCTAAGCTGCCTGTGTGGCAGTGAACCGTGCTCTATAAGCGCGAAGACTCGCCGAATTTTTAGAAGCACCCTATAATTTAATTAACACTGCAATTAATCACACAAGATAAAATCTCAAAAAAACCTTGTGAAAACACATGAATTGTAAATTCAATGCTCAGCACATGTAATACAACGTGTACTCGTTGGATCCACCAACAACCGGCGAATATCAATTTCTTCACCACATACAAAGCAATCCCCATAGTCTCCTGACTCAATCCGCTGCAAAGCACCGGCAATCTTTTTCAACTGCTCCTGGCGACGTCTGCCTGCTTCCAATGCCATTTGCTGGGATTGCATCGCATCCATCCGTGATAAACGGCCTACCCTCGCTTGGCCCAATTCTACGGGCTTATTTGCTTCTCTGGCTGCTTCGTTTTGTTCCTGCAATGTTGCACGCAGATCAATTAATTTGCACTTGATCTGTTCAATGTCTGCATTGTTCATTGCTGATACCTTCAACCTAAAATCCAGTTTAAAAACATCTTTGCTAATCTTTATCAGGTGTGTTTTGCGGTTGTTTTGAATTAGAAAAACGCACATTCTCCGGCGCATTAGTACCACCCGTTACCACAAAAGTCATGGCCTGCTCGGTTGTCCAGTCCGTCAACACAACGTCTTCCATCGGAACAATTTCAATATAGCCGGATGTTGGATTTGGTGAAGTCGGCACATAAACGGCTGCTAATTCTTCACCAGTATCTTTATCATGTATGACCTTGGTAATGAACCCAATGGCTTTCATTTCTGAAGAAGGGAAACTAATCAGCACCACCCGCTGGCCAGTAACGGGTGGCTGACTAAGCGCATTTAGTAGCCGTTTTGTTGCGCCATAAATAGTTTGTACCAATGGCAATCGTGCCAGTATGTCTTCGTAGACCTGGATGACTTTCTTCCCGATAACAAAAGATGCCAGCACGCCAACCCCGTATAAACTAACAATTGTTAGCAATGCCGCCACCGCTTGCTGAAAACTGGAATCCAGCAACCAACTGGCTATCGTGTCTGAATGCGGTCGCACAGCAAGTGCCACACCTCTTAGCAAAGGCTCTCCAGTACGTGCCAGCATGCGCAGTAAAAATTCGAAAACCATCCATGTAACGCCAAGTGGCGCAACAGTTAACGCACCAATCAGTACATAGCGCCCGATATGTGCTGACCGGTCAGCCGGTTTATCTTGATTATTTTCTATTGTCATACCAATTTACCAATAAAATGCGCTTTTCACCCGAGGAAAAGTGATGAATTAAATATGGATTAATACTAAAACATCAACAACAATTGAAATATGCGTACTAGAACAGAAGAAACATCAATTGATCACTGGCAAGCGAGGATTGTTCTTGGTAGAATCTTCACGCATTGTTACGAACCGTTTTTGCTGAAATTTTACTAACTTAACATGTTTTATATTTTATTCCAGACAACTTCTATATGAACACTGTTACCAACCTGACACCGTGTCTGGTAAAAAACATGATTACTGAGCCAAAGACTAAACACGATTGCTATCTAACACGCATCTCAGCGAGATGCACTTTTATAAGAATGAAAAGGGACTGTTATGTCATATAGTTCGACACAAATTATCAAACACTTAAATAGCCTAGAAAAGCATCTTGCTGATGAACATCCGGATAACCCAATACTGGCCAAGGCGGTCAAAAGCTTCCGTAAAATGGATTATATTGGACAGAATATCGGGTTGATCGGCAAAGATGAGTCTTACGCCACGTGCGTCACTTGGTGGCCAATGGTTGCGGTTTTGGGTACATTTTCTGCCGGAAAATCTACTTTCATCAATTCATTCCTGGAAATACCATTACAAAGAACGGGCAATCAGGCAGTTGATGACAAATTTACTGTCATTTGCTACAGTCCACAGGAAAAGGTTAAAACCTTACCGGGCGTTGCACTTGATGCAGACCCGCGTTTTCCGTTCTTTCATATCAGCAAAAGTATCGAAGAAATCTCAGAAGCAGGTCAAGAACGTATTGATGCTTATTTACAACTAAAAACTTGTCCGTCAGAAAAAATCCGCGGCAAAATCCTAATCGATTCTCCCGGATTTGATGCAGATAATCAACGCGCATCAACCTTGCGCCTTACACAACACATTATTAATCTATCAGATCTAGTGTTGGTATTTTTTGATGCGCGTCATCCAGAACCCAAAGCGATGCAAGACACATTGGCTTATCTGGTTTCCGCTAGTGTTAATCGTGCGGATGCCAACAAGTTTCTTTATATACTTAATCAAATGGACGCCACCGCTCAGGAAGACAACCCAGAAGAAGTAGTCTCTGCCTGGCAACGTTCTCTTGCTGAAGTTGGGCTTGTAGCCGGACGTTTCTTCCGCATCTACAACCCTGAAGCAGCTGTACCCATCGCCGACCCAAAAATTAGGGAACGTTTCGAGAAAAAACGTGAAGAAGATATGGCTGACATTGATGCGCGCATGCAGCAAATTGAAGTGGAGCGTTCCTATCGAATTGTTGGCAAGCTTGAGCAAACGGCCAAAGCAATCAAAAACCAAATCATCGACAAACTTTCAAACATGCTCACGCAATGGAAACGCAAAGTTATTATGTTTGATGTTATCGCATTTGGAACTTTAGCGGCATTAATTAGCACCATTTTAACCATGACCGAATCTTGGGATTTGCTTTCGGCATTCACAGCTGGTTTATCTGAAGGCGACACCACCTCTCTAGTAACGTTACTAGTACTGATTGGCACAGTTGGCTACACGCATTTCTCAATCCGCCGACTGGTTGCAGATCATATCCTAAAGAAATTGGAACCAGAATTAGATGGTGACCACGAATTGTATAAACAATACACGATGGCATTCAGAAAAAGCACTGCGGGACATCGCCCAATGTTGCTAAGTGGCCCGGCTGGTTGGAATGAAGTCACACAGCAATCCATTGATGAAATCATCAATGAAGCCAACGACTACATCCAGGAATTAAATGACCAATTTACCAATCCATCAGGTAATGGTGGTAAAAACACACAAATTTGATCATTAAATCCTATCATCTATCGAAACGAGGAATTACCGATTTCTCAAATCTAATCGGTAATTCCTGATGGACCACTTTAACAACAGCGTTCCAACAAACCGGGAAAAACCCAAACATGTCATCAGACTTGGACAAGGATCAGATTAAAGAGTAAAATCCCGCCTCTTAACCACTTATTTATAGCAATTACTGGAGAAATTTATGTCAGTTACAACTGATCAAAAAGCACAAGTAGTGCGCGATTATCAGAGAGCCGACGGGGACACTGGCTCTCCAGAAGTTCAAGTTGCACTTTTAACCACTCGCATTAATGATTTGATCGGGCATTTTAAAGCACATGTTAAAGACCATCATTCACGTCGCGGCCTGTTACGTATGGTTAGCCGTCGTCGCAAATTGCTTGATTACTTAAAGAAACGTAATGTTGAAAGTTATCGCACGTTGATTGAACGTCTCGGTTTAAGAAAATAAAAGTCACACTATGCCTGGATAGCAGAAAAATTTTTAAAACGTATTCTGGTGAATACGTTGCTAAACGGGGATAAATTTATTACAAAAAGGATTGTTAATTGAAGCCAATCAAGAAGAGCATCACCTACGGACGCCATCAACTGACTCTGGAAACAGGTGAAATAGCCAGGCAAGCGCATGGCGCAGTAATGGTAACAATGGACGATACAGTAGTTTTAGTGACTGTTGTTGGTGCAAAAAATGTCAGACAAGGGCAAGATTTTTTTCCGCTAACTGTTGATTATCAAGAGAAATTCTATGCCGCAGGCAGAATTCCCGGCAGTTTTTTCAAGCGAGAAGGTCGACCTTCTGAAAAAGAGACCCTCACCTCTAGACTTATCGACCGCCCTATTCGCCCACTCTTCCCTGAAGGCTTCTATAACGAAGTACAAGTCGTCGCAACAGTTATGTCTTCAGACAACGAAGTTGATGCCGACATTCCTGCATTAATTGGCACTTCTGCTGCGTTAGTACTATCTGGAATTCCTTTTGATGGCCCTATTGGTGCAGCACGAGTTGGTTATATTAATGACGAATATGTTTTAAACCCAAGCACTAGTGAGCTGAACGACAGCCAACTAAACCTTATCGTGGCGGGTACACAACATGCCGTACTAATGGTTGAATCAGAAGCTATGGAATTGCCTGAGGATGTCATGCTTGGCGCCGTGATGTACGGCCATGAACAAATGCAGACCGTGATTAATGCGATCAATGAACTGGCTGATGAAACAGGTGTAACTGCTTGGGATTGGACACCACCTGAAAAAGACACCGGCTTGGAAGAAAAGATTAATCAATTGGCTGAAAAAGATTTGCGTGATGCATTTAATATCAAGCAGAAGCAAGCACGATCAGAAGCCATTAAAGAAATCAATCAACGCGTTTCCGAAGAACTTGGTGTCGACACAGAAGATGGACCAGACCCGCAAGCATTTAATGAATTATTTTTTGCGCTAGAATCAAAAATCGTGCGAAATCAGGTCCTTGATGGTGAACCGCGTATTGATGGGCGTGGCACACGTACGGTTAGGGCAATAACCATTCGTAACGGTGTTTTACCGCGCACACATGGTTCTGCGCTATTCACACGCGGAGAAACACAGGCTTTAGCTGTTGCAACCCTGGGTACAGCACGTGATGAGCAAAGAATCGATTCATTACAAGGGGACTATACAGATCGTTTCATGCTGCATTACAACATGCCTCCCTATGCAACTGGAGAAACCGGTCGCGTCGGAACGCCTAAACGCCGTGAAATTGGTCATGGCCGGTTAGCTAAGCGCTCTCTAATTGCGGTACTACCATCGCTGGAAGAATTCGGTTATTCATTACGTGTAGTCTCCGAAGTCACTGAATCAAACGGCTCCAGTTCCATGGCTTCCGTGTGCGGCGGTTGTTTGGCATTAATGGATGCTGGCGTCCCTTTAAAAGCACATGTGGCCGGTATTGCCATGGGTCTGATAAAAGATGGCAATCGCTTTGCCGTGCTGACAGACATTCTGGGTGATGAAGATCATCTTGGTGACATGGACTTTAAAGTAGCAGGTACCGAACAGGGTATTACCGCTTTGCAAATGGATATCAAAATTCAAGGGATTACCAAAGATATCATGCATGCCGCATTGATTCAGGCACAAGAAGGACGTCTGCATATCCTCGACATTATGAAACAAGCAATGCCAGCAACACGTGAAGATATCTCAGCCCACGCACCACGCATGATCAAACTAAAGATCAATCCCGAGAAAATACGCGATGTCATCGGTAAAGGTGGCGCTGTTATCCGTGCATTAACGGAAGAAACGGGCACGACGATTGATATCACTGATGACGGCGCAGTCACCATTGCCTGCGTTAGTGCTGAAGGTGGTGAACTCGCCAGGCAGCGTATCGAAGATTTAACCGCTGAAGTAGAAGTTGGACGAATCTATGACGGCACGGTACTAAAACTACTTGATTTTGGTGCGATTGTCAGCGTCTTACCAGGCAAAGATGGCTTGTTACATATCTCACAAATTGCCAATGAACGTGTTAACAACGTGTCGGATCATTTAAGTGAAGGCCAAGCGGTTCGCGTTAAAGTACTGGAAGCCGATGATAAAGGTCGACTGCGATTAAGCATGAAAGCAATCGCGGCTGAAGAAAAAACCGATACTGAAGTGAGTACAGAACCATCTAACTCTGAATAATCTTCGGATTTAATGACAAAAAAACCCTGCAATTTTGCAGGGTTTTTTTGTACCTATTCAGTTAACAAATGCCTAGGTTACTACTTAGCCATTTGCTTCTCTCTTATTTCATCCAGTGTTTTACAATCAATGCACAATGTCGCCGTCGGGCGCGCCTCAAGCCGCTTCAACCCAATTTCGATCCCACAGCTATCACAATAACCGTATTCGCCAGCATCAATCTTCCCGATAATCTCATCAATCTTCTTGATCAATTTTCGTTCACGATCACGGTTTCGTAACTCCAAGGTCATGTCTGACTCTTGACTGGCTCGATCATTAGGGTCAGCAAATACCGTCGCTTCATCTTGCATCGTATGTACGGCACGATCAATATCCTGCCCCATCTCTATTTTCATACCCTCCAGTATCTTACGAAAATGCTCAAGCTGTTCTGGACTCATATACTCCTCACCTGCTTTTAGTTGGTAAGGCGTTATTTCTTTATTATATTGCTCTTGTGGCATCTTTAATGCTCCTGTTTATTCTGGCAGTGTATAAAAACAATGCTTTCTATCACAAATCGTATTATACAACAAGTTATGTTTCGGTTATTTTTCTCCACATATAAACGTGATAAGTTGCTAAATGACGAATCAGCCTCAATCAATAAAGCCAATACTCACGATAACCAACTGATCATACAAGACAAATAACCAATCCCATTATCTACTGGTCGCAAGAAAATAACTTAATCGCAACAATTCATCCCAAACATTACCTTTAGCAACTCCCTTAATTATTCGATCAATCTTGGCAGCATGTAACAATCCTCGTGTTAACGATTTAAGTCCAATACGACGAGCAGCAGCGGCCATCGTTTTTTGCCGCTCACCCCATATTCTAGCTTCTTTCATCAATTGTGCTGTTGCTTTTCCCACATCTAAACCTTTTCTAATAATAATCAATTGACGAATTTGCTCTGTCAATGTAACAAGAATTAGCGGTGGCGGTAATCCTTCCCCCTGCAAACCATCAAGAATTCGATTAAAACGAACCATATTCCCATTGATCATAGCATCTGACAACTTAAACACGTCATAACGAGCCACGTTCAAAACAACATCTTTTATTTGTTCGAATGACAAATGACCAACAGGGTAAAGCAAAGCCAGCTTCTTTATTTCCTGCTGCGCTGCCAATAAGTTACCTTCAACCTGATCGGCAAAAAACTGTAGTGTCTCCAAATCTGCTTTTTGTTGTTGCATGGCAAGGCGGCGTCCAATCCAAGCGGGTAACTGCGCACGTTCAACAGCATATACCGGAATTATCACACCGGTAGCTTCAAGTGCTTTGAACCATTTGGTTGACTGTCCCTGTTTATCAATCTTAGGCAACGTAATCAATGTAATGGTATCTTCCGGCAATGACTGACAATACGTGTCAATGGCTTTTCCACCCTCCCGACCCGGTTTGCCCGAGGGAATACGAATGTCCATGACTTTCCGATCGCCAAACAATGACAGGTTTTTACCCGCACTAAGCAGCTCTGACCAGTCAAAACGATGATCAATGGTAAAAATTTCTCGTTCTGTATAGCCTAGCTGACAAGCGTGATGGCGAATACTATCCGCCGCTTCAATAATGAGTAACGGTTCTTGACCAAAGATGGTGTAAAGCGGCGCGGTTTGTTTTTGGAGTTGCGAGGATAATTGTTCGAGTTTAATTCGCATCAGAGCACCCCTAATAATCCAGAATCTTCTCAAACTCAAAGCGTGGAAAGTGTTTTGTAGCACAACATACGTTTGATATGTCAGCAAAAAGTTTCTTCCGCAACACAGCAGTTGGAATAAAACCTGGATTTTTAGAGATACCCATTAATTATTCTGGTTTTTTAATCGCTGATAGGCGCCAAATAATCTGCTGCACAGCATCTGCCTGCATATCTCTATACAGCATTTTTTCTTCCGCTTCCTTAGCAAGAACCTGCGCATCCAGGAACGGTAGAATCCGCCTTAAAGCAATCTCATCTTCAGGCACAATTTCTATACCCTGCCGGTCGATAAGACGGGTTCTGACTCGAAATACCAGTTGGAACTCACGCACTCGACCACCACCAGAAAGCGACAAAATACTTTTTTCATTGGTTGCGCCAAGAACTTGCAGAATGGCTTCGGCTTCTTCAATATTATTGACCAACCGGGTCGTGGTACCAGCCTCAACTGCACGTTCAAGATCCGACCCAATCGTGTGTCCTACCGGTGCTGAGATATACAACGACTCAAAAGGAAGCGAAGAAATTTGACCACGCAATTTAAAACCACACGCAGCAAGAAGACTCAACATGATGATGATCATCAAACTCAGTCGTATTGATCGCATTTTAATCGCCAAACATAGACTCATGAGTTAATTTGTCCTTTCCTAAACCACAATATTGACCAGTTTTCCAGGCACAACAATGATTTTCCTAACCGTTCTACCATCGATGAATTTTTGTACTTGCTCATTTTCTAACGCTGTTTCCTCAATGATTGCTTTATCGGTATCTTTAGCCACATGAATCTGGCCACGTAACTTCCCATTTACCTGCACAATCAATTTAATTTCATCTTGTACCAATGCCGTTTCATCCGCCTTAGGCCAAGGCTGCTCGAATAACTCGGTTCCCGGCCTAAGTTCATGCCATAGTGCATGACAAATATGCGGCACGATGGGCGAGAGCAATAGCACGGCATTCTCTAACGCCTCTTGCATTAGATTACGACTGGCCGGATCGGAACCTTGCTCTTTTATCAGACTATTCATCAGCTCCATTACGGCAGCGATAGCGGTATTAAACATGTGACGACGTTCCAGGTCATCACTTACTTTGGCAATGGTTTGATGAAGTTGAAAGCGCAAGGCCTTAAGTTCCGATGGCAGGGTCTTATGTAACGATGAATCAACTGTGACGGCACCCTGTTGCACGTGAATATAGACTTGCTTCCATAGCCGCTTTAAGAAACGAAACGCACCATCAACACCAGTATCCGCCCATTCCAAGGTTTGTGTCGGCGGGCTGGCGAACATCATGAACAAACGCGCCGTATCCGCACCATATTCTTCTACTAACATTTGAGGATCGACACCATTGTTCTTGGATTTTGACATAGTACCAATACCGTCAGACTCAACCGGCTGCTGATCTGCTAGCAGAATAACGCCACATCGCTTACCTTGCTCATCCAACTGAACGTCCACTTCTGCCGGATTATAGTAGGTAGTGCGTCCATTCTCCGCCTTACGGTAAAAAATCTCATTCAGCACCATGCCTTGCGTCAGTAAGTTAGTAAACGGCTCATCCAACGTTAACAACCCGATATCACGCATCACCTTGCTCCAGAAACGGGAATACAACAGATGCAAGATCGCGTGCTCAATACCACCGATATATTGATCGACCGGCAACCAGTAATTGGCGCGTTGATCGGTCATTGCTTGGTCTTGGTCAGAACAAGCATAGCGCGCATAGTACCAGGACGAATCAACAAAAGTATCCATGGTGTCTGTCTCACGCCGGGCCGGTTTGCCACATTTGGGACAGTCACACTGATAGAAAGAAGGTGTTTTCCCTAAAGGGTTGCCAGAACCATCAGGCACTAAATCTTGCGGCAGCACAACCGGCAATTGATCATCCGGGACCGGCACCACACCACAAGAATCACAATGAATTAACGGAATTGGACACCCCCAATAACGTTGCCTTGAAATACCCCAGTCTCGCAAGCGATATTGCACCCGTTTGTCACCCAAGCCTTTTTGTTTCAATGCCCCAGCAATGGCGTCCACCGCCTGCTGAAACGTTAACTCAGAGAACGCTCCAGAATCGAACGTAACACCATGTTCCACATAAGCTTTAGTCAGTGGTGCTTCTATTTCACCATCAGTCGGTTTAATCACAGCCTTGATCGGTAATGAATACTGCGTCGCGAATTCAAAATCACGTTCATCATGTGCGGGGACCGCCATCACAGCACCTTCCCCGTAACCCATCAACACATAATTGGCGATCCACACTGGCAATCTTTCACCATTTAACGGATGAATAACAAACAGACCGGTATCCATACCCTTCTTCTCTTGAGTCGCCAAGTCTGCTTCTTTTGTCGCGCCCAATTTACATTCTTGAATGAAGGTATCCAGTGCAGGATTATTTTTTGCAGCATGCAAGGCAACCGGGTGTTCAGCCGCTACAGCCACATAGGTTGCGCCTTGCAGTGTATCCGCACGAGTTGTGAATACTTTTAAATCTTGTGGCGTACCGGACTCAGTATCCGCCAGGAAAGTAATATCCACACCATAGCTTTTACCAATCCAGTTCGCTTGCATGGTTTTAACCCGCTCCGGCCAACCAGAAAGCGTCTCCAATGTATCCAACAACTCGTCGGCATAATCGGTGATTCTCATGTAATACATCGGGATTTCACGCTTCTCAACCGGCGCACCAGTACGCCAACCACAACCATCAATCACCTGCTCATTAGCCAGGACGGTTTGATCTATGGGATCCCAATTAACCGTACCGGTTTTTTGATAAGCCAATCCTTTTTCCAACATGCGCAAAAATAACCATTGATTCCAGTGATAATACTCGGGATCACAGGTCGCCAATTCACGATCCCAGTCAATACTCAAGCCCAGGCTTTTTAATTGCTTGCGCATGTAGGCAATATTGTCGTAAGTCCACTTAGCTGGAGAAACCTTGTTTTGCATCGCAGCATTCTCAGCTGGCAAGCCAAACGCGTCCCATCCCATTGGTTGTAGAACGTTGTAGCCCTGCATACGGCGATAGCGCGATAACACATCGCCAATGGTGTAGTTGCGCACATGTCCCATGTGCAGTTTTCCGGAAGGATAAGGAAACATCGACAAGCAGTAGTATTTTGGCTTGTCGGATGTTTCAACCGCCTTAAAGGCCGCCGTTTTTTCCCAATATTGTTGTGCGTTTTTCTCGATTTCCTGGGGATGGTATTTTTCTTGCATGGAGCTAGGCTTTTTTATTGTAAAAAACCAATTATACCGTGAAGTATTTAACCACACTGATTGATTAGTAGTTGAATCAGCGATTTTTTAGCAAAAATCTTGGGGGAAGAATTGTGAACAACAAAGGAAACAAGTGTGATGTAATTATTGGGGTGGCTGATGGGGCTCGAACCCACGACAACCGGAATCACAATCCGGGACTCTACCAACTGAGCTACAGCCACCATATAAAGAGAAGGCATGCTGATTAAAAACCAGCTAAATGTCCACGATATCAATCGATATTCGTGGCGTGCCCGACAGGGATCGAACCTGTAACCCCCAGCTTAGAAGGCTGGTGCTCTATCCAATTGAGCTACGGGCACCGAATCGGGCTGCCCTAACAATATAGGGCTGTAATTGGTCGGGGTGGAGAGATTTGAACTCCCGACATCCTGGTCCCAAACCAGGCGCGCTACCAGGCTACGCTACACCCCGGAAAAGGCGACACTATACCTTCTATATTCTGAAACGTCAATTTCTAGTCTCACCAAAAACCAAAAGAAATCAAAATAATTTAAAAACGAATAAACTCAATTCGGCGATTTAAGTTCCAAGATATCCAAACAGGTCCTATTCAGTTTGCATTCATGTTTATCCAACTAAAGTAAAGCGACCGAGTATGAAACTAAATCTTAACTGAAAGGAGACTCCGCAATGAGAACCAAAAAAACAATCCCTACCAGCATCATATTTATACTAATGATAGGGTTTGCTTTGACACTATCTACTGTGGCTGAAGCAGGCAGAGGTCATCACAGACACAACCATAACCATAACCATCACCATCATTACGGCCATCATTACGGCCACTCTCACCACCACCATCACAAACGTCATTACAGAAAACGATATAAACCATATTATGGCGGCTATAATCAAGTCTATGGCCCTCCACCTGGTTACTATAACCGTCCTTACTATAATAACTATCCGCAACCACGCTACGAATATGCGCCTAATTATGGCTATTACCCACCAGTTCCTGTATATGGCTACCCGGGAGGCGCGAGTTTGATGATCACTTACTGAAGTATCTAACCGGCAAAGAAAAACTTTGCCGGTATATCTTTCACTACATCAAGCGCTGAAATCCCGTAACACTCAATAACAAAGACTGACACAACTTTTCGTGTAAAATATTTGTTAGTTGAATTAAATGGTGCAGATAAAAGCGAATAATCAATGAGTGGTCAGCACAAATTAGCTTCATACAAACGACTCGCACTAATATGCATTCTTAGTATGGGTATCTTTGGTTGCACTTCCATTACACAAATTGTACCGATTCAGATGACGCGAGTTACTCAAACCGAGGCGTACCATCAAACTTTTGAGCTTCAGACACCAGACAATAGTAATTCCCCACATATTACAGATACCACTCAATGGCATAATCACCGGGTTGACGATGTTTTTTCGCGCTTACTGGGTAAAGCAAACTGGCAGCAAATTAAGGATCGTTATGGCTTGGGTGCCTTACGTGATGAATTATTACGAGAGGAAGTCTACATTCGTGGCTTTCTAAGCTTCACCACTTACCTAGACCCTACTACTCCTCAATATTTTATTGCTGAAGGTACCGGGCGTTTCTTTCTAGTACGCAAGAAGAATCAAGCCATTTTATTATCCGGTGATTTTAATATTTCACCCAATCGACACTCAATAAAAACATTGGATCGCGGCCATATCATTCTGGATCTTGATGTCATCCTCAGCCGCATCCCGGAAGAAGTCACCTATCTGCATGAAGCGCCCCTAAAATACAAGATATTCTTTGATAACACGCTGAAAGATGAAAAAGTCTATCAATTGGATTATCAACGTTATCATGAAGTCCATTTACCCGCCTCTGGAAACACGGCGGATTCACGCTCTCCCTGTATTATTAATTAAAACATAAAGGTAGGTATAAATTCTGGACAAACTCTGTTATTTGAGGTAAAACGAAGTTTTTCCAATCAACGGTTGAGAGACAGATTGTCCTATTCATCACTCC
>JAJFJJ010000121.1 GCA_021774195.1 Nitrosomonas sp.
GTATTTATCTGTTCCGGCTTCGGTCGGTTTTATTGCACTGTGGGGAATCGCTGTCTTGAATGGCGTGGTATTAATCTCTTATATTCGTGGGCAACGAGAACAAGGGGTTAGTGTGCCCATTTCAGTCATCCGTGGTTGCGAACAGCGTTTTCGTCCGGTCTTGATGACTGCAACGGTTGCTATGTTGGCGCTGGTGCCTTTTCTATTTGCAACCGGGCCGGGATCGGAAGTACAACGACCGTTAGCGGTGGTTGTGATTGGTGGATTGATTACATCAACTTTACTCACCTTGGTCGTCCTGCCTACGTTATATCGTTGGTTCGATGATGAACCCAGTGGTGACGATAGTACTGAAGAGTCAAAACATGAACCGAAAAAATTGACTGAGGCGCACCAATCAGAGTCTGATACGGGGCAACCGAAGGAACAATTACAGACTGATAATCCTGGAAAAATCAGTTGAATGGTGCTTAGAGTACATTGTTGTTTATTGTTGGCAAGGCGCAATGAGAAGTGAACGAGTTCACAACGAATTGTGCAACGCAGCAAAAGATAAAGAACAGTGTGCTATAAGCATCATAGCGTAGCTCACCTTTAGGGTACGTAACATTCGACAAAATATCTGTTTTATTTCATAAGACCGGCCAATGCTGAAGCGATCAACTGAGGATTTTAGGCTAATACGTTTAACCTGCACTTAGCCTGAAATCTTTATTAGGCAGCACAAATCCCATATTGCGGCAACAGATTATGAATCACAAAAAATCGATGTGCTTGTAGTGCATCATGAAACAATTTCCAGTCACTTTTTAGAAACCTAGCGTTGTATTCAAACTTCTCTTTTTCGACGTCCTCCTCTTTTACCGTGCCAAGCGCTTTATATTTCCATGAACCTGAGCCTTTAGCCTTATATCTCAAATTCACTGGCTCAAACCCAAAATAACCTTCTGAGATCTTTTTCAACCATTTCTTGTGCCTTTTTTCCCCATCATCATCTTGAATATTCTGAAACAGTTTTTTAAGCTTTTCAAGATCGATATCCTGCAAGCCAGGAACATCTGCATCAATATTTCCAGCGCGAAAACGTTGCATGGCCATGCATAACTTATTGGATGCTTGCAAAAAAATAGCGGGATTATCTCTAGTTATCTTCTTTCCACTGTAATCCTTGTAACGCCATTTAAGAAAAGGACGGTCTGGAAAGGAAAGCGCTGCCCCATGGCCCAGTGGCAATATATCGCCAACTAACTTACTGGCCTTGTCATCAAACTTGTCTCCAAAGAAATCTTTCAATCTTGAAATAAGCGAGTCACCAGGATCATCAACATCATCTAGGTGGCTGATATCATTTATTTTATGATTAACACCTGCGAATCCTTGATGTGCCCAGGTATCGGCATAGACATGCATAGTAATGCCCAGTCTATGTAACCCATACACATTATCCTTGTCTCTGATGCAAGCATTGACCATTTCCTGTGCAATCGGACTATCCGGTTTGCATACAATTTTTTTGATAAAAGACCCTCTCGGATTTTTTCCTGCACGCATACCGCCGTTACCAGGCAAGAAATGAAATGGCATCCAGACCTGGTGATTAGCAAGCTCATCAAAGTTTCTATAATCAAGCATTTTATGTGCTGAACTGATGCGCTTATACATGGCACCGTTAGTGAAATGAATCGTGCCGGAATTGGTTGCATCATCAACATATTGTGCTGAGTGGGCAATGATATTTGCCTCAGAATGCACAAATCCAGCCAGGCGAGCCAACACATAGGTTGTAGCATGATGAAAGTCTATTTGCATGATTTCTTCTCCATTTAATGAGAGTCACGGATTAACAGATTTATTTTTGAAAACAACTGATGCACGCTTTCTGTTCTGCCGACGTCATAAATTCCATATGTCGATAGCGTGGCTGAAGCCCTAACTTTTCCACCTTATCATTCCATAGTGGGTTATAAGGCATAAGCGAACATGATTTCACACCACATTTCTTCAAAAAAGCTGCGATACCTTTTAAATTTTCTTCTGTTGTTGTGATACCTGGAATGAGTGGAATCCTGGGTATAACAGGGATTTCCGCATCATCCAAAAGTCGGACAAAATTATTCAATATCCCAGCATTAGAACGACCACAATATTTCTTACTAGCTGCAGCATCAATCAATTTAATATCAAAATAAATCAAATCCAGCCATGGCAACATCTTTTGTTTGAAATTCTGATAATTAAAAAACCCACTGGTTTCCAGAGCTGTATGTACCTCTTCATGCTTCAATGCTTGAAGCAATCTGCCTGCAAAATCCATCTGCAATGTTGACTCACCACCTGAAAGTGTGACACCCCCACCTGTTGTCGCAAAAAAAGGCTTGTCCTGTATCAACCGATAGGTTAGTTCTTCTACTGTAAACCAATGACCAATTTTTTCACCGTGAATATCAGTTTCAGGCGCAAATCTTTTACCTTCTGGGTTTTGACACCAAATACAAGAAAGAGGACACCCTTTAAAAAAAACAGTAGTTCGAATGCCCGGTCCATCTTCACTGCAATCACGCTTGATATCAAAAACTAGACCTTTATTATCCACGCTAGTCCGATAATATTTGTTGAACACTTTTGCCAATTGCACCAAATTTAAACATATGACCAAAATTGCCAGTTATCTGTACTAAATTTTCAAGCAATAACTGTACAACATCGGCATCTGGACGTTCAGCCAAACTCAAAATCGCTTGCGTATCCTTGAACCGAATAATCAAATCAACCTTATCTGGGTCGTATTCAATTTGATCCGCTTCTGTTTCACTCAGCGCTTTAGTTGCAACAATCGCATTTGGGTTTAAACGTTGGCCTAGTGGCGTTTGTATGTAGAGATGAGACGGGTGCGGACAAAATTGAATCAACACATTCATATCGTCTTGTGGTTGACGTGTACGGATGAGAATTTTTCCTTGGTAGTAACGAATACCACCCTCAACATTTGGGTCATTGATAACGAAATTCTCTTCAAAAAAAGTTTGTGCTTTTTCAGCTTTACTGTCACTGAGACCTTCACTGGTCAAGAAACCAAACCCTAGTTTGATCAGCACAGCCATACCATTCGCTAACAATTTGCCTTCTGCCCGATTTAACAATCCAGATAGACGGTTATCAGAATCACCCAGCTCCAAACCGGTTCTAAGGATATGGCGAATCCCTTGAGGAAGTGCAGGAAGTGTTGCATGCATGATTTATACTCCTATTGTTACGTGCTGCTCAACGCCACTTTTCATATCAAAATTGGCGCGGTCAATAATTTCTTGCCGCATCTGCGGACTTAATGTGACGTAATAAGCCGAATAACCCGCAACCCGTATCATCAAATCCTTATACGGTGCTAATGCTTTTTGCTCCGCTTCACCGGCATTCGCCTGACTTGCCGCAGTTGCAGCTGAATTTGCGGCAATGAAGTCCTCAATTGATGTCACACATAACTGAACCAACAAGCCATTCTGGTCCATAAAGGTTTTCATATGCGTAGCAAACAAATCGGTATCTTCATCATAATGTGACTTGCCACGTGGTGTCAGGCTGAGATTGTAGGTGTAACCATTTTGTACCGTATCAGCATCCACACTGGCCACTGATAACATGTGGTCAAGCAGCATCACCGGATCGCCATTTCCCTTCACAATACCTGGGCAGGGAGTTATTCCGCTGGCAAAAGATTCCTTATCATGGCGTCCATTAGGTGTGGCTTTGCATAACATGCCGAAACCAGCATGATTGGTCATGCTCCAATAACCGGTTAGATATCGGCCACCACGGTGTGTACGATACTTGAAAAACACCTCCTGAATCATTTTGGTCAATAGATTGGTGTATTTAACGGCCATCGCATTGTTATAAACGCCATCCGCCGTTTGATCGACACCAGCACCATATTTTGGTGCTAAACGAATTAAATTGACACATTCCTCAAGACGTTCCTGAGTCATGTTCACCGAAACATTATCAGTTTTGCCACCAAGTTGTTTCTTGAGTCGTTCTATTAAATCTTGCACAAAGCTTTTGACTTCATTATCAGACATATCTGACAATTGACTTTGATCAAAATTTGCATCAAGCACTGCAATCAGCTCATCTGCTGTCATTTTGCCGCCAAACACTAATGCATCAATAGTGCAAAAAGAATCGATCACATCAGCCAGACCAATAATTGCCACCCCTGAAGAGTTATACTTGGCGCCACCGGATGAAACATCTCTAAATTTCGCGCCACTTCCCCCCGGTTTGTTGGTTGGGCCGTCGAAAAGCCCGGATAATAAGGGAGACGGGCGTACTTTCTCCAAAGTTCGTCCCAAATAGTTATTAAATTGCACACAATGACGAGCCATTTCATCCAGCTGAAAACGAAATGCATCAATAAATTCTTGCATCGATTTCATTTCGGTTAATTTTGTCGACGTATATTCCGAAGTGTCATAAAACAGATTAGGATCCTCTTTGCCGACACCATCACTACGATGCTTGCCACCAAACATCGCGAGCTCCAACACGGCCGGCAGCACTAATAGTGTAGAACCCGTATGGCCATAGTGCTTGTGATCAGCGTTCTGTTCAATACAACCAATGGATGCATAATCATGCGCGTCTGCCAATGCTTCCTCAGAACTTATCTTGTCATGTTTAGCATAGTAGTTAGCCATACTTTGAATAACCGGCACATCGCCATGTAAGGCGGGCGTTGCACGAGTCGTCAAATTAACCTGACAAATACGTTTAAGATAAGGTGATATCTGCCCAACACTTAATGGTGTGCCATCGGGAGCACGATGGTGTACTTCATTATGATAGCGTGCATGTACATTTGGGTCACGAATAGAGAGCATCTCGGTTGCTTTCAGAATGATATAGGTCATATCATTAACTGCATCAACTGTTTTGCCGTTTTCGTAACGCGTTCCACCCACTGTTAGCGCCTGATTCGAACCACTGCCAGCAAACAATACTTCGGCTGTCTCCGGAGACAAAGGCACATGGTCAGAACAATGCAAGAAAAAGTGACACATCAACTCAACGGCACGCCGGGTATAGGCCGCTTTAGCATCTGCATCCGGTTGTTGCTGCCAATCATTCAAATAAAACGCATTCAATGTTTGATCCAACCGGCCGATGGACAGACCAAAATTGGTGTTCTCCTGTAACAACAAATGATAACAAATCCAAATAACGGTCATCGCTTCTGCCAATGTCTCAGCCGGCTTGGCCGGAACCTTACGACAGATTGCCGCCAGCTCTGAGTTACCAGCTTTCTCGGCTTCTTCGGCCAAATGTTCGGCATATACTTTGGCGCCTTCATACACACTGATTACACCCAGCGCAAATTCCTTCTTCTCCGGTGTATCAACCACGCCCTGATCGATATCATGACGCAATTGATCAATCAAACCATCGAACCCATATTTCAGTACGCGGCTAAAGTCAGGGGTTGTGTGAGAGACTGCTGTTGCCTTGTCTGACAAATAAAATGCAACCCGTTCAAATAACTCCTGACATTTGGGTGTTTCACCGACGCGCTTTTTCAGCGGTGGATCGATTGATAGCCCGTCACCAAACAGCCCACCATCCACCTCATCTCTTTTGTCATTTTCATAATCTGCCGTATCGTAATCAGAATAACGAGCGGCTTCTTGAACGGGACGCCGTTCTAGCCAATAAGGGAAAATTTCTTCGTTTAATCGCTTAGCCACCTCTGGCCGAATATTGAATGGATTCTGAGGTCTCTTTGAAATCGTTTCCAACTCCGGCCAAATACAGTACCCACTCATGTCCATATGCACAACCGGCCCAACAAAACTGGTGGTTGTTTGACCGGGCAACAAATCCGTCACCTGTACTAAGGGTGTTTTGTTGCAAAAAACATGTTTCAGTGCTTGGGCGCGACGTGTTGTATGTGAAAGCGCTTCATGTTCCGGCTGGCGAAGAAATTCAGTTAACAGGCGTGGCAGTTCATCACAAATTTCCGGTATCCATTCTTGATCGAATAATTTGTTGCGCCAAGCCTGTACTACTGGAAAATCACTTAACGTAATGTCACTGAATGACAAATCAGTCAGCGTTTTAATTTTGTCGGGTGTTGTGTTCGGTATCGGGAAAATTGAAACATTATCATTCAGAGTAGAGACATCCACCTCGCCATGTTCAAGGTCAATATGTATTCCCCCTCGATTCAGACCATTAGTATTCATTGTATTTCCTCTCTGGTTAATCTAAAGTATCCAATCCAATCGCTAACCGATGGTATTGCCACGCATCATCAAGTAACAGAAAATAACCAAACAATTGATACTTATACATTGTTGGGTCAACCGATGAATGGAAAGGTTCATTTAATGCTGTAGAATAAATCAATTGACCCAGATAAAGCCCATCGGCTATCTCGACAATCTCATCCAGGCAAAGACCGATTGGTGCAGGACCACCAATCATCGGGAAACGATAGTGAAATTGAAAAACCTTCTTCTTTCTTCTGTTGCCATTGTTCATCGGAAGAATCGATTCTCTATCATCCACACCCAGAAAAATATACCCTTGCCGAGCAAAAGGTGACGGACCCGTTTCGGAGACTGCCTGCAAAGATTGATCTGGTACGCGGTAATTCATATCGACTGCGTGCATCAAAGCGTCAACAACAGTAATCCGCTTGTCTTGTATGTTGGTGCCATATACCCAATGTGAAGCGGCCTCATTTTCCCAAAATGCTTTATCCTCATTCGACATTCCCTTGTCCCATGCACCACTCTTGAGGTGTCTAGCATAGATACCTTTGCTATCCCAATCATGGTTACTGTTCTTTTCAAGCAACATATAGTGCGGTGCGCTAGCTAAATGTGTTTTGAGTGAATTGACTCGTTCTGGATAGCGACGCGACAAGTCATCGCTTTCATCAAGGAACATACTCAATTGGCGGGCAGAGATCTTTTCATAGGATTTGCCTGCCCATGGAAAAATATATTTGCCGAGATTGTGCCAAATAATATTGAGTAAATTGGGTGCATTATATTGCCCGTATAAATCAGCAAGTACACTAGGAAAGAGTACTGCATCATCAGGCTGATCTGCCGGGGTTGGGCAAAATGTTTCCCCAAACCCATTATGCAAATTAAGCGTCGCGCCATGATAATAATCAAAACCTGTACTACGAATCTTTTCTCCATACTTGTCGTTTGTTTCCAAACTATCAAGTCGAGTGTTATAGCCTTTCTCACCATGACCCTGAAACAAACCATTCTCTACGGTTGGCGCAATTCCACGACGAAATAAGCGATTCAGTTTGTCAAAATATTTTAATTGATCTTGTGGGTTACTTTGAGCTGAAATTTCACCACTAATGCGTTGCAGCATTTGCAGAATAGATTCCCCGCTCATAAGTAGCTCCGTCACATCGCCATCTTGCATTTCTTTTGGGGAATCTTCCAGCAGAAAAGTCGTAAATTTACGTTTTAATGTCTCATCTTGATGCCACCCTTTCACCCAGTCCGTAACAACAGGCCAACTTTTTGAATGAGTATCGCCCGTTTTTACAGTTTTACTATGCGTTGTAGGTGACTCAAGATCATAACCCAACTCATTAAACCCAATTTCTCCAGACCGTGGGCGCAATTGTGGGAAGGCATCGTCGGCGTAAAATTCTTTGGCATAAGCGGGATCAATCATCAGGAAGAAACCGTTATTCTGATAGCCATAAACATCCTTGTCATCGAATGAGCCAAATGACAATGCTTTTTTGATCTTGCTAAAGAGGGTTTGATAAGGGTAGGTTTCACCAACTGATACCACTTGCCCCCCCGGAAGTTTGAAAGTGCCCAAGCTATAATGTCGCGTAGCAAACACCAATTGCCCTAAATAAATCCCCTCATCAATACGAACCAGTTCATCGATCAAGCGTGTCATAGGGTAGGTTGGGCCAAGTGCCGGCCACCTGTAATTAAGCTGATAGACGGACTTTCCCTGCATTTCAGGCACTACAGAAACACCCTTATTACAGAGAAAATATCCGCCTGTTTTACTATAAGGAATGGCTTTTTCTTTTTCTAGACTTTCTGCCAACAACTCGCCATCAAAACCTTTAGCCAGCGTGCTCATCGGACGCTCTTTCAAATCCCACAGCTGTGTCAGCCCTGGCAAGCCAATAGCCTGGAGTATGTCTGGATTTGGCGGCTCGCGAAAAAAATTACGACCGATGCGTGTCGTGTCATCACTAAAGGCATCCATTGCGTACACATCATTGTTTGTTTTGGCTTTGACCGTTGCACGAGAAACAGGCTCAAAGGTTTTACCCATCCACAAACCGGTGTCAGCAAAGGTTGCATTCCAAGCGGTCGCCATCCATTCCGTATTAGCAATAACAGATCGTTCCTTGCCTGATAGCTCAGCAGTTGCCTTAAAGAAGTCGCTGTCACGAATTGAAACAGGGATGCCAATCATCGGGCCACTAATCACTTCAGGAGTGCCGTATTTAAACAACGTATCTAGCTTTTTGTGTATTTCTGGCCACTGCTTTCTCTGGTCATTATCCGCAAGAATTCGCTGGTATTTTCCTAATAAAACAAAGAAGCTACCGTGATAATCGTTCTGCAGTATATTACTTAATGAGTCTTCAAGATCTTGCTTTTCAGCACTTGAAATGGTGGGGAAATGCTTGCTGTTGAGAAAGTTTGTCATGGATATTCTCCTTACGACTTTCTTGCTGATTGTTAGCCACTCAATAATAATCTATAAAAAATGTGGCTGCATGACATTGACTAATGTCAGGAAAACATATGATAGCAGAACGATGTTTGCATGATCTTTCTTGCGGCGCATCTAAGAAAGAACATTTTTTAGTAGTTCTTTCAAATAAACTGGGGCTTATTACAAAATAACAAACGGCATATTTATTCCAAAAGCTTTGTCCTTATTCCGTTTGGCAAACAATGCTTGGAAACTGGCAAAGCATGTTATTGAGCATGAACATGTAAATAAGTAACAGGGCGTAATAAATACTTTATTTTATGCCTTGTTTAGAATGTCTTGTTATTGTAGATTAAACCTCTTCAATTCTGATTACAATCCATATCAATGCAAAATAAAATTTATCCCACCTGTCATTTATTATCAATTACCAAGTTTCTAGTGCTGTTACTAGCAAGCTCGCATGCTGCTATTGCTGCTTCACAGACTAAACTTTCGGAGTTTAATAATATTGATCAGTTGCTTGCATTTGAAATTGAAGGTGTTTCATTAAACACCTCACTCGAATCCATTCCTGAAATTCTTCAAGGTTATGGTTATACACAAGCAGGCAATACGATGTACACTAAGCAACACCCGATCCCCGGCGGACGTAAATCTATCTATCGAATTGAAATTAATGACTCGGAGACATCACGCCACATCACTTATTTTCGTGGAAATAGTGGTGGGCGAGTCAAAAGCTCACCGAAGCAGGAAAAAGCAATTCTGGCTGAAGAAGCCGATATGGCCAGAAAACTTTATGAGATAGTTTGTGCTGATCATACAACCCCAGAACATAATGAGCGATATTGCTCGCCTATATCCGTATCTAACATTCAATTAAGCCAAGGAGAATTTCTACAAATCGGTAAAAAATTTGGTATTAAGCTTTCTGCTACTGAAACGTCAACAACTATTGAAGTAAAGTATTCCGACAAGAATTGAATAATCGAATCTTCAATTGTATCTTGTTTAGACTTTATTTTAATCTAATGTGAATTAACTGGTGCAATAATCGCCGGTGATTGGAATCAATTGTAAATATTCCATCAGTAAAACTCAAAATGGCATACTATCACCAGCTTTAGGGGTAAGCTGGTTTACTGAGCCAGTATTGATCCAACCTAGAATCCTCAGTTGATCGCTTCAACAATGACCAATCTTGTGAAACAAAACAAATATTTTGTCAAATACCACACATTCTAAAGGTGAGCCACGCTATGCTACTTTTAGCACACTGTTATTTTTTTCTGTGTTGCAATTCGTTGTGAACTGGTTCACGCCTCACTGCATCTTGCAAAAAAATAAACAACAATGCATTCTATGCACCATCCAACTGAGGATTTTAGGTTCAAACAAGAAGAGTCTGTGAAGAAAGAGGGGGCAATATTCGTTCATGACAGCTTAAGGAGTATATTAACTTGAAATAAAGTACGATAACAGTTGTCAAAATTGATAGCTAACCAAATCTTTATCTATGTCAGACCCTATCCAAATGAGAGTATCATTATGATCTGGAAACCCAATACAACAGTTGCAGCTGTAATAGAACAAAATGGTAAATTTTTACTGGTAGAAGAGCAACCGGAAGTCGAGGGCGGTATACTGCTCAACCAACCTGCTGGCCACCTTGATCCCGGTGAATCCATCATTCAAGGTGTTATCCGGGAAACGCTGGAAGAGACTGCTTATACTTTTGTACCTGAATACCTACTCGGTATTTATCTGTGGCAATCTAATTACGATAATATCGCTTATCTACGTTTTGCATTTGGTGGGTATGTCACTAATCTAGATCACAATCGAAAACTAGATGATGGAATTATCCGTGCAATTTGGTTAAATCCAGATGAGATTAGCCAATCAATTCATCGTCACCGCAGTCCTTTGGTGATGGAATGTGTTCAGGATTATTTGGCGGGCAAGCGTTATCCATTGGAACTGCTTACACATTATATATAAATTAGGGCATGAAAAAAAAACGTGTAATTGTCGGTATGTCGGGAGGTGTAGATTCATCGGTGGCGGCTTATTTATTGAAACAACAAGGGCACGATGTTGTCGGCTTATTTATGAAAAACTGGGAGGAAGATGATACAGACGAATATTGCTCTTCTCGACAAGATTTTCTGGATGCTGTCTCTGTTGCCGACATCCTCGATATTCCCATTGAAGCCGTAAATTTTTCAACTGAGTACAAAGACCGGGTCTTCTCACACTTTCTAGCCGAATACCAGGCTGGACGAACACCTAACCCAGACATACTATGCAATGCTGAAATTAAATTCAAAGCATTCCTTGATCATGCCAACCAATTGGGTGCCGATAAAATTGCTACCGGTCATTACGCTCAGGTACATGAAATCGATAATTTATTTCAATTATCAAAAGGTGAAGATGGTACCAAAGACCAAAGTTACTTTTTGTATCGTTTAAACCAAGAACAGTTAGCCAGCACATTATTTCCGATTGGTCACTTGTATAAGCGTGAAGTACGCCAGATTGCAAAAGACTTAAAACTCCCTAATTCTTTAAAAAAAGATAGCACTGGAATCTGTTTTATCGGGGAGCGCCCTTTTCGTGAGTTTCTTAATCGTTATTTGCCCCATAAGCCAGGGGAAATACAAACGCCTGATGGAAAAGTTATTGGCGAACATATCGGTTTAATGTATTACACCATTGGCCAAAGGCAAGGGTTAGGTATCGGCGGTAAGCGTGATGGAAGCGACGAACCCTGGTTTGTCTCAGCCAAAGATATGGCTCAGAATGTTTTAATTGCAGTACAAGGCCATCAGCACCCTAGCCTTTTAAAACCCACATTAACGGCAAATGATCTTACTTGGATTAGCGGAAAACAGCCTCATTGCAACTGGGTCTATGCGGCAAAAACCCGTTATCGTCAAGATGATGCGCCTTGCATGATTGCAGAACTTACCCAAAGCCAATGTCAGGTCGATTTTGCTCAAGACCAATGGGCCGTCACTCCCGGCCAGTCGGTCGTTATTTATGAAAGCAAAGTTTGTTTGGGTGGTGGAATTATTGTGAAATAAAGCCAACTCTCAATAATTGTAAGCTTTCTTTCTAGCTTGCATTGATTAAAATAGTGTTTTCAAGCTCAATTGAAAGAATAATCAAAACACACAACTCACCCTTCTATATCAGGTACATGAGATAACGCTTCCGCTTCTCCATTCGACAAAATAAACACATTATCTGCCGCATTGATCACCGCAGGCTGGTGCGATACCGCGATAATCGTTAAATCCTTTGACAGTTCTTGCAATGTTGCACAGATGTTTTTTTCACTTTCTGGATCTAAGGCACTGGTTGGTTCATCCATAATGAGGAAAGATGGGCTATGGGCCAGAGCGCGGGCAATGGCAATTCGTTGGCGTTGTCCACCAGACAACATACCGCCGCGTTCACCGACAGTCGTTTGCATCCCGTCCGGCAGTTTGCTGACGAAATCCCAGGCCCCTGCTTGGCGTAGTGCGCGTTCCGCATCTTCAGTCGTCAATGAAGGCTCACCCACCACGATGTTGCTCATAACGCTATCATGTAACAGTATCGTGTCCTGCGATACATAGCCGATCATATGACGCCATTGGCGCAAGTTAATGTCGTGTAGCGATACCCCATCAATTTTTACTTTACCTGAATCGGGTTCAGTCAAACCACAGAGCAAATCGAGTAAGGTGCTTTTTCCTGCACCCGACGGCCCCATCACGGCGGTAAAGGAATTAATCGGTATTTCGATATTCAAATCTTTGAAGATTGTCTTATCGCCGTAATTAAATTTAACATGATGCAGTGTAATGCCTTTCTGCAATGTCGGTTCCAATCTTCCGGTTGTGTTTTCTGCTTCGGCAGCAGCGTCTTCCGCTGCTTTGCGTAACGCCCAATAGGCACTTTCCTGCACGGTTAATTGCTGATATCGGCGTTGCGTTTTATTCAGTAAACCAAGAATACGAGTCAGTAAAAAGACCATGAGCATGACTTCTGGTAAGGACAGTTCCCATATTACTAGGGCGATGTATAGTCCTGTCGCAGTCAACGCTGCTAGGATTGGTTCCTGCAATGCGGCCAGGGCAGCTCTGTTCATCACCTCGCGACGCGTGGCTTTTTCCAATTGTTTGGTTTGATCATGCAAAATGGCGTCGGCTACATTATCCCGCGCCATGGCTTTGAGTGATTTAACAGAGCTTAATACATCCGATAAATAGGTTAGTAAATCGCGCAATAATTGCGTTTGTTTGGTGCCTGCACGGCGGGTCGCTCGTACCAAGCGGTGCAATGCAATTAATAGGAATAAACCAATGAACAGTGAGGCTAAAGTCGCTTGCCAAGAGATAAACAAGGCCACAAGGGCATATACAATTACTTGCACTGACAGCGCTAAGACGTTCACACTGTGTTCAAAACCATTGGCTGCACGATAGGCCTCTGTAGCCACAGAATTGGCTAATGAGCCAACCGGTTGGCGTAAATAATATTTCCAGCGACTGGCCAGCAATGCCTCGATAAGATTCAAACGTAGGGCTGTCGCCACATGAGCTACGGTATAACCCACTTGGCGATTGGCCAGCAGCAGGATAAATCCTTTGGTGAACATGCCGCCGACAATGATGATAAGAATCATATCCAAGGTCGGTTCAATACCGATATCGATCAGTGCCTGCTCCATGAACTGGCCGATGCCTGAATCACTTGATTCCCCCATCGCAATTGACAGCAAAGGCAATAATGCTGTCAAACTCAATGCTTCTGCAATACCGGCTATCAGTAGCGCAAACAATACGATGATGCTGCGCCGAGGGAAAACCATAATATAGGTATAAAGAGTGCGCATATATGGTTTAGACTGGATTGGTTTTAGTTAAAAACAATGCTAATTTCTCACTGGTTTTTGGTTTTTGGTACATCACACAATACGCCGTCGACCAGCTGTTTGACTTGTTCGGCACGATTCGCCAGTTGCATATCATGCGTCACAATAACCAGACTGGCATTAGCTTTTTGGTTTAACGTTAACATTAATTCAAATACACTCTCTGCAGTATGGCGGTCAAGATTGCCGGTTGGCTCATCAGCTAGAATACAAGCCGGTTGTGTTACCAAGGCACGCGCGACTGCAGCACGTTGGCGTTCACCACCTGACAATTCGCTAGGCGTGTGGGTGAGTCGATGACTCAACCCGACTTGTTGCAATATTTCAGTCGCACGATCATAAGCCTCACCTTTAGGTAATCGCCTGATCAGCAAAGGCATAGCCACATTTTCCAGTGCACTGAATTCGGGTAACAAGTGATGAAACTGATAAATAAAGCCCAGTGAATGATTACGCAACTGGCATTTTTGTTCTTCATCAATAACGGCGATATCCTGGTCAAGAATTTTTATTTCACCACTACTGGGTTTATCCAGGCCACCTAATAAATGCAGCAAGGTGCTTTTTCCAGAGCCGGAAGCGCCAACGATGGCGAGCATCTCACCTTTAACCAGATCCAGATTGACCCCCTTCAACACCGATACTTCCAACTCACCCTGGTGAAATTGTTTGAACAGATTGCGGCAGGAAATGACCGGGTTACTCATATCTTAATGCTTCTGCCGGATTAACTTTGGACGCCCGGTAACTGGGGTAGAGTGTTGCTAATAAACTCAAAACAAACGATACGACGCCTACTGTAACAATATCGGCCAGTTGTGGATCGGTTGGGATTTTACTAATGTAATAAATCTCATGCGATAAAAATTGCACACTAAAGACCCATTCAATGAATGCGACTACTTCGCCGACATTGTAAGCAAGCAACACACCACCAATCACGCCGAGTATAGTGCCAAAAACACCAATAAATGTCCCCTGCACGATAAATATTTTCATGATACTGCGTGGACTGGCACCAAGCGTGCGCAAAATTGCAATGTCTGATTGTTTATCCGTTACCGCCATCACTAAGGTAGAGACAATATTGAATGCTGCAACCGCAATAATTAATGCGAGAATTAACGACAGCATCCTTTTTTCTATTTGTATCGCACGAAAATAATTGGCATGTTGACGTGTCCAATCATTAATAAAAACACTGCCGGACAACATGGCAGGCAATTCATTAACTACTTTAGGCGCATCAAACATATCGTATAGCTTTAGACGCACGCCTGAAACTTTATCATCCATCCGATAAAGCCGCTGTGCATCTGCCAGATGAATCAATACCAAACCGGAATCATATTCAAAATGGCCGGCCTCAAAAACCCCGGTCACAGTAAACTGTTTCAAGCGCGGCAAAATACCCGCCGGTGTCACTTGACCTTGTGGTGAAATCAATACAATCCTGTCACCCCGAAAAACACCCATTGCACGTGCCAGTTCCATACCGATGACCATACCAAATTCACCAGGTTCCAGGTGATCCAGCGCGCCACTGACCATCAAATCGGAAAAATCAGCGACATCATCCTCACGGTCAGGCAAAATTCCGCGCACAATAACCCCTTGCACGACTTGATTGTGCGACAACATACCCTGAGCACTCACATACGGCGCAACACCTTCAACAGACGGGTGCTTGTCTGCTTCCTCTGCCGTACGCTGCCAATTGTTTAAAGTGCCATCCATACCACTGACTTGGGCATGCGATGCCACGCCGAGAATACGCGCGCGAACTTCCTCTTGAAAACCATTCATTACCGACATCACTGTAATTAATGCCGTCATGCCCAAAGTGATACCTAACAGGGAAATTAACGAAATAAACGAAATGAAATGGTTGCGCCGTTTAGCGCGGGTATAGCGTAATCCAATGAATAGTTCGTAAGGAGACACAAATAAAATAAACCAATTATCAATTAGCCCTGAAGTTTGCCACAATTAAGCCAGGCTTAATAGACTGAAAACAAGAAATCCACTATTAATCATGCTAATTCCAATAAAACCAAATACGCGTTCAACCTAAAACCCTTAGTTGGAAGAGGTTTGTTATCATTGCAGTGACCAAGTGAGGATGTCAGACTCAAGATAAACTACCATTCAGCAACTCTAACAAGTCACCCGATTCCATGTGGCGAATACGGGTTATGCCACCATTGTCGACTTTGATTCGATAAAGATTAATGGGAGCTAGTTGGAGTGTTTTTGCAATGACCGCTCGAATTACACCGGCATGGGCAACAATCAGGCAATGTTTATTTTGGTGGCGAGTAATGGTTTCGTCATAGGCCAAACCGACACGACTAATAAAATCATCCAGCACTTCTGCGCCTTCGGGCCGGCAGTTAACTGGATCATTCAGGAACGCTCGAAATGCATCAGCCTGACCAATTTTTATTTCATCATGACTCAAACCTTCCCATACGCCAAAACCAACTTCCTTAAATTGCGGATTAACTTCAACGTTAATGTTATAACGTTTCCCTAAGTCATCTGCAAATGCACGGCAACGTTGCAGCGGAGACGTAATAATCTGATCCCATTGTTGGCAATCTCCGACTGCATCCCACATTTGCTGCCAGCCTTTTTCAGTCAATGGGTCATCGACATTGTGTCCACGGTAGCGATGTCCGCCGGTTGGTTGACCGTGGCGGATTAAATCAATCAAGGTTTCTGTCATAAAATACGGCTCATTGGTTAGTGATAGAGGTAGCCTAAAATCTTTTTGTATGAACATTCCATTTCTGAGCATGCTCCTTGCTTATTATAATCATCAATGGCGCACCAAAACTATTCATCATCCAACTAAAGTTTTTAAGTTAAAAAAGTTCTCATGAAAAATCCGGGATGATTTTATGTGAGGTTAGTGCTTATCCCTGTTTATCATCACAGTTTCAAAGCAGTTGGTCTTTTCCAGTGCGTGTTATAATCCCATTTAATAGTCTAGGAATGACTCACTAAGCAGTTGATGTTGAATGAATTTATTATCTTGTCGGGTAATCAATATTTACTAGGTTTGTAGCTCGTAGTGGACGCATCGAATGTTTAAATTGTCTCTAGAGTGCCATAGAAATTAATTCCGATAAATTTTCAGGTGAGTTAATTGATTTAAAATTATGTTAACCAGGAATTAGTGATCTAAGATAAAAACTGGAAAGCGTACGGCTTGATAATTTGTGTTTACATCAAGTATGAAGCGCTGTGATAGAGATATGTTTGTTCTCAAAATATTTTTGTGTTTTGATATTTGATTTATATTGACGCAAAAATTGCAGGACTCTATTTGCTATTTGATTTTATCTTATGGTTATTTCCCCTGAAATAACTGATATGAGTATGGAGAAAAATATGACGCCAGTCATACAACTTATTAAGAAACAGATAATTTCAGGGCAATTTGATAATACGCCAGATCGTTTTCAAGTTTTCACAGAAAAACAACTCGATAACATTGATGCATTAAATCAATTGCCAGAGCAACGTCGTTTTGAAATGAAAGTAGTTGCAAAAGTATTGCCGTTTAGAGTGAACCGGTACGTGCTGGATCATTTGATAGACTGGAACAATATTCCTGATGACCCAATATTTCAATTAGTTTTTCCTCAAAAAGGCATGTTGTCAGAAAATGATTTTGAACAAATGGCCAATGTACTTAGGAACACAACTGATCGTGATCAGATTCAAAAAACGATTAATGAAATCCGTCAGCGTTTGAATCCTCATCCTGCTGAACAACAGTCGCTTAATGTACCGAATGATGAAGGCCGAACCATTCAAGGTATTCAACATAAATATCGTGAAACGGTGCTGTTTTTTCCTGGTCAGGGGCAGGTTTGTCACAGTTTTTGTAGCTTTTGCTTTCGTTGGGCGCAATTTATTGGTGATAAGGAGTTGCGTTTCTCCAATAAAGAAGCGGAGCAGTTGCATAACTACTTGATAAAATATAAGAAGATCAGTGATCTGTTAATTACCGGTGGTGATCCAATGGTAATGAAAACAGATCACCTTGTGTCTTATATGGAGCCGTTGTTAAAGCCAGAGTTTGATCATATACAAACGATTCGTATTGGCACGAAATCATTGAGCTTTTGGCCACAGCGTTATGTTAAGGATGCAGATTCAAATGAATTGCTGGCTTTGTTTGAGCGGCTTGTGAAAGCGGGTAAACATGTAGCGATTATGGCGCACTTTAATCACTGGCGTGAAATGATAACGCCCATTGCGCAAGAAGCCATTCGTCGCTTACGTGCTACCGGTGTTGTTATTCGAACGCAATCACCGTTATTGAACCATATTAATAATGACCCGAATGTTTGGGCGCAAATGTGGCGTGAGCAAGTACGTTTAGGAATGGTGCCCTATTATATGTTTGTAGAACGCGATACTGGCGCGCGTCATTATTTTGAAGTGCCGTTAGCTCGGGCTTGGGAAGTTTATCGTCAAGCAATGCAACAAGTTTCTGGCCTTGGTCGGACAGTTCGAGGACCATCGATGAGTACTGGGCCGGGGAAAATTGAAGTACAGGGTATTACCAAAATTTATAATGAGAAAGTTTTTGTGTTACGTTTCATACAAGCGCGTAATCCTGATTGGGTGCAACAGCCTTTTTTTGCAAAATTTGATCCTGATGCAACCTGGCTGGATCACCTCAAACCCGCCTTTGGTGAAGAAAAATTCTTTTTCCAGGATGAGTATGATGCCATGCGTATGAAGAAGATTAGTCCTCGAGTATATGAATAATTCATTTTCTTCTTGGTGGTACTTGCTATCCGAGAAAATATTCATACATTAATAGTAGTGCCCAAATTTGCTAATAGATATATGTGACAAAAGCCATATGTATTTTTCTCAATTTGTGACATCCTTAACAACATATGACGATATATATGGTTAATGCCAATATTTATAATCAATGACCGATTGCTCAGAAGAAAGAATTTAAACTTATAGATGTTTTACCTGTTACTTATCATTATTATTGTTGCGCTCATATTTGGGCCATCATATTGGGTTAAGCATACACTTGAGAAATATAGTTACCCACAAGACCGTTATCCTGGAACAGGTGGCGAATTGGCTCGTATTTTATTGGACTGGGCAAAATTACAAAGTGTTAAGGTTGAAGTAACAGAACAAGGTGATCACTACGATCCGATTGAAAAAGTCGTTCGTTTAACACCTGAGAAATTTAATGGAAAGTCGCTAACAGCCATAACTGTAGCAGCTCATGAAGTGGGTCATGCAATACAGGATCGTGATGGTTATTTGCCGTTAAAACTGCGTACGCGATTAGTGAAACTAGCTGCGCCAGCTGAGAAATTAGGTGCAGCCATTTTAATGATGGCACCCATACTGGTTGTGGTTACACGTGCGCCGATTATGGGCGCACTATTTTTTATCGGTGGTTTATTAACATTGGGTGCTGCGACACTGGTTCATTTGGTCACTTTACCAATGGAAATGCATGCCAGTTTCGCACGGGCATTACCCATGCTGGAAAAAGGTAATTATCTGATCAAAGGGGATGAGCCCCATGCACGACGGATTTTGAGGGCTGCGGCATGGACTTATGTCTCAGCATCGTTGATGACGTTGCTCAATATTGGTCGGTGGTGGGCTATTTTACGCAGATAATTAGCTGTGAGTCGTACCGCAAGCTTCATTTTTTGTCGGTAAACATGATTAATACGAAATTATCATGCTTTTAAATTGAGTAATGGGTTTTGTGATGTTGTAGTATATAGCGATTATGCTTTTCTTGTTAATCAGAGAGGAAGAGAACAAAGATGATGCAACTGTTTAAACAACAACCAAAGAGTACTCGTGGCTTTACATTACTTGAATTGCTGGTTGTAATGGTTATTATTGGCTTATTGGCTGCCTATGTCGGGCCGAAATATTTCTCACAAGTTGGCAAGTCAGAAATCAGAATGGCGCAGGCGCAGATTGATGCTTTGGAGAAAGCATTGCATCAATACCGTTTGGACGTCGGTAGTTACCCTACCACAGAACAAGGACTGGCCGCTTTGGTAACTAGTCCCAATAATGAACCAAGATGGTATGGCCCATACCTATCTAAAAAACCACCGGCTGATCCTTGGGGCCGCCCTTATGTATACAAATATCCTGGCGATCAACAAGAGTTTGATTTGTTATCATTAGGAAAGGATGGCCAACCGGGTGGTGAAGGCGAAGCAGCAGACATTACCAACTGGTAAATAATAGCCATGCGCTTTGAGGTGAAAGCTGTTTTGGTCAAGCAAGGCACTGTACGCTTAGAGTTGGATGCGGATAGTGAGGAGGAAGCACGACGCCAAATCACCGATCAAGGTGGTATGGTGCTGAGTGTGCGTAAAAAAACATCCGGTTTCTCGATATCTCTAAAGTCAAAACCGAATTTTCCATTAGTGCAGTTTAGCCAGGAATTGTTGTCGTTACTAACCGCAGGCTTGAGCCTAGTGGAAAGCATTGAAACTTTATTGGATAAGGAACAAGATTCGGGTAATCGTCGTGTTATTCAGGATTTACTGGCACGTCTTTATGAGGGAATTACTTTCTCGCATGCTTTAGAAACTTATCCTCAAGCATTTCCCCCATTATATATAGCAACGGTTCGCGCCAGTGAACGTACTGGTGATTTACCTGAGGCATTGACTCGATTTATTACCTATCAAACACAAATGGATTTTGTACGCAAAAAACTTGTTGGCGCATCAATTTATCCAGTTTTGTTATTAATTGTTGGTTTATTGGTTTCCGTTTTCTTGCTGATATTTGTGGTGCCAAAATTTAGTGCGATTTATGAAGATATTGGTGCAGATTTACCTTGGCTTTCTGTCTTGCTAATCAAGTGGGGCCAATTTGTTCATGATCAAGGTCTGGAATTAGCAATCGCTGCATTAATTGTTTTTGCTGGTATGTTTTATGCGGTCACTCGCCCATCGTTTCGAGTCTATGTATTGCAGCTATTGTGGCGTATACCTGCAATAGGTGAACATATGCGGGTGTATCAACTGGCGCGCTTTTATAAAACATTAGGTATGTTGTTACGTGGTGGAATACCAATTACACAGGCATTGGAGATGGTTAGTGGTCTCTTACAGGCTCATTTCCAACCCAGAGTGAAAGCAGCCGCTGAACATATTCGTGAAGGAAAAACAATCTCTAGTGCTATGGAAACGGAAGGATTGGCCACTGCAGTCGGTAATCGCATGTTACGTGTTGGTGAAAGAACCGGCCTAATGGGTGATATGATGGAACGAATCGGTAACTTTCATGATGAAGAAATCGCACGTTGGGTAGAATGGACGACAAAACTAATTGAGCCTATTCTGATGGCAGTAATCGGCATCGTAATTGGCGGTATTATTATTCTGATGTATATGCCTATATTCGATCTGGCGGGAAGTATCAATTGACAAACTCATCAATACAAACTGAGCAGGAACCACCGATTGATCTTCGTCGGCTAGGTGAAGCACGTCAGGAAGCAGCCGAACAAGGCGTTGCTGTTATACAGTTATTGGAAGAGACTTATAATTATCCTCCCCACAAGATTATCCAGGCGCTGAGTCAACTGATGCATATCCCTGTTTTGGATATGAAAACAATCCACACGTTAGAACCTGCATTTGAAATACTGCCATTCTCTGAGGCGGTCTTACATGGATGTGCACTATTTAAGAGAAATACAGATTATTTACTAGCCATTAGCGACCCCTTTTCACCCAAAATGCGCGCATGGGCGGAAGAACGTTTTGATATGATTCTGGAGTGGCATTTGGTGCATCCAGCCGACTTGTCCACTTTTTTCTCACAGCAAGAGAAAAATATGCGGGCGATGGATAATGTGCTGCCCGAAGCAGAGTTGAATGACATTAAAAGCGGCGTTGAAGATCTGTCATTAAAGACCATCAACGAAGACACCAGTCAAGTGGTACGTTTAGTTCACTCTACTCTGTATGACGCTCATAAATCCCAAGCCAGTGACATTCATTTGGAAATGGTAACTGGCGCACTTTCGATTAAATACCGCATTGATGGTGTGCTTACTTCAGCCGGCGTGATGCAAGGTGCAGATTTGGCTGAACAAGTCATTTCCCGTATTAAAGTCATGTCAGATTTAGACATTGCTGAGCGTCGCGTGCCGCAGGATGGCCGTTTTAAGATTTCGATTCAAGGACGCGAAATTGATTTTCGTGTTTCCATCATGCCCAGTATTTTCGGCGAAGATGCAGTGTTACGTATTCTGGATCGGCAAGCACTTTCTGATCAGATGGAAGGATTAACCCTCAATCAATTGGGCTTTAATCCAGCAGCTATAGCGACAATACGTCGCTTGAGTTCGAAGCCGTATGGCATGTTATTAGTGACCGGTCCAACTGGTAGTGGTAAGACCACGTCACTTTACGCGGGCATATCAGAAGTCAACAAAGGTACCGACAAAATCATTACGATTGAAGACCCGATTGAATATCAGTTACCCGGTGTGTTGCAAATTCCGGTCAATGAGAAGAAAGGTTTAACCTTTGCACGCGGTTTGCGGTCTATCTTACGTCATGACCCAGACAAAATCATGGTCGGTGAAATCCGTGATTCAGAGACCGCACAAATCGCCATTCAAGCTGCATTGACAGGTCATTTGGTTTTTACCACGGTACACGCCAATAATGTTTTTGATGTGATTGGCCGCTTTGCTCATATGGGTGTTGATCCGTATAGTTTTGTTTCAGCCTTAAATGGCATTGTGGCTCAAAGGCTTGTTCGCTTATTATGTGTCCATTGCACGATTAAAGAACGTCCTAATGATCAGCTACTAACGGATTCTGGGATTGATTTAGCTGAAGCAAAAAATTTTAAATTTCTTACTGGAAAAGGATGCGGGCAATGTCGCGGAAGTGGGTATCGTGGACGTAATGCGATTGCGGAAACACTAATTTTAAATGATGAGATACGTGAGTTGATTGTTGCGCAGGAGCCCATCCGGCGGATCAAAGAAGCGGCAAAAAAGAATGGCACACATTTTTTGCGTGAGGCCGCATTAGATATGGTTAAAGATGGAATAACGAGTTTAGAGGAGGCGAATCGTGTCACCATCGTGGCGTGATCAGATCCAAGTCTATGTTGCACCGAATCGTATTGATTTGGTGCGCTCATCGCGTGGATTTAAGCCAGTACAATCACCAAAAATAACCCAATTGTGCAATGAGCATACTACCGAGCAGCCTGTTTGGGAACCAGCTATGCAACAGCTCGATATTTTGTTGCGTGATGCCGCCGGAGCTGAAATTACAGCGACACTTTCAAATCATTTTGTACGCTATGTTACCTTGCCACCGCAAGCTGAAATCACCACACTTGATGAACTAAGTGCTTATGCCATGTTTCGTATGCGTGAGGTTTATGCCCAACGGGTGGATGATTGGACCTTAAGCATCAGCTTATGGGATCCTATAAAAGGGGCGATTTGTGCGGCCATACCTACTGAATTATTGGCAAGATTCGAGCAAATAGCAGCCCAAAACAAGATTAAATTAAAAGCAATTGAACCTTACCTAGCTTCTGTCTGTGATCATTGGCATAAGATATTGACCACCGAACAAATTTGTTTGGCGCTAATAGAGCACGAGCAATTTTGTATCGTACTGATGGACAATGGCAGTTGGCGGAGTATCCGTAACCAACGGGTATTAAAAGACATGAGTAATGAATTGCATATTGCTTTGGACCAGGAATTGATTTTATCCGGGAAACAAAAAGCCCCGGAGTCTGTTTATTTATTTGCACCTGAGCATCCTGATTTGGCCTTACCGCAAAATAGCAATTGGCGTTTTACTGCATTACAAACCAGTGAAATACCAGCGCTGGCGCATTATCCATCACCGATTATAGATAACCAAAGTGAGACCGACGAATGCGTCGCTTAATACTTCAGTTTCCCGATAATGGGCAACAAGACCGCCGTATTGAGTTGGCGATTCTGCTGGTAAGCATATTGGTTCTAATCAGTGTTTTCTATCAATTCAGGCAGGTTTCAGAAGAAGTCAATTATTGGAATATCCGTGTTGAACGGCTTGAGCAACAGCAAAAACCTAAGGTGACTCATCGGACTCGTGCGTCATCCCGTAATAGAGGCAGAGAAATCGGGCAAGAAATACGAAAAGAGATCGTTAAAGCCAATGCTATTTTGGGTCAAATTAATTTGCCTTGGGAAGCCCTATTTAATTCGGTTGAACAAGCCATTAATGAAGATGTCGCACTGTTAACATTACAGCCAAACATAGGGAGTCAATCGTTGCGTATTGGTGGCGAAGCGAGAAATATGTCGGTATTACTTGATTTTGTTGAAGCAATAGAGCGTGAAGCTATTTTTAAGAATGCACACTTACTGAATTACAAGATAAAACAGGATAATCCGCATCGACCGATTAATTTTCTACTTACTGCTTCATGGATCGAATCAATTTAAACACTGAGCAAATTCAGGTACAAATCAATCAACTGCCTGTGCGATTGCGTTGGCAGATAGCACGGTTAGGTACAATAGGAAAACTAGGTGTTGGCTTGTTCGTTGTTACTGGCATTTTTTTTCTGACAGCTGTTCTACCTCAGGAGGGAGAATTACAGTCACTGCAAGATCGTGCTGAGGTATTGCAATCAAAGCCACAACGAGCTGATGGCAAGACTGAGCTACCAAGCCAAAAAATAGGTGGCGATCAAGCATTGCAACTTTTCTATGAATTTTTTCCGCGTATTGATTCGTCACCGTTCTGGATTCGTGAGTTAGTGCGAGTTGCCAATAAACAAGGAATAGAAATTAACAGTAGTGACTTTCGTTTATCCATAGACAAAGGAGAACGGTTGGCACGCTATGAAATGATATTGCCGATCAAAGGACGCTACCCACAAGTTCGTGCTTTTATTGCTGAAATAACTGAGGCAGTACCGACCATGGCAATTGTCGGTATGGCGATAAAACGTGAGAATGTAGGATCAACTCAGCTTGAGGTACGCCTTGAGGTTAATCTTTATTTGGATGAATGAACCGAATGGATCAGGGTGAAAAAAAACGTAAATTGATTTTAGGTGCTGCCTTGGTTGCGACGTTGATTGCTGTGGTGTTAGTTGATGATGAAGAGGGGACGCTTGATGATCTGACTCATGCCATACAACCGACACAATCAACTAAATCGTCGACCTCCCGCAAAGATACTCAGGAACAGCTTGCGACTTATATTGATATTGATCAATTGGGGGAAAGACAATTTAATGCACAAGCCGGTAATCTCTTTGGCTCCACCTCATGGGTGCCAAAACGTCCTCAAATCACACCTCAGCAACAACAAGCGGCTTTAATGCAGCAGCGTATGCGACAGGAAAAAGCCACGCCACCAGCACCGACAGCACCGCCTTTGAGATTTAAATATATCGGAAAAGCGATTGCAGGAAACAAAACTTGGGTTTTTCTTGCTGATAATGATGAAAACCATGTGACGCGAATCGGTCAAAAAATTGATGAGCAATATCGGCTGGACACGATTAATGATGAGGAAGTTATGTTTACCTATTTGCCCTTGGATGCGAAACAGACACTTGCAATTAATGATGAAGCAGGGGGTTTCCGATGAGAATTAAGTGCGGCGTTATTTATATCTTATTGTTAATTCTGGTCAGTGGCTGTGCGATCAATAATAAAACCTTTGAGACCAGGAACCAAGCATTCTCTGAAGCACAGGAATCAATCCAGAATGGTGAATTAGTACTTGGATTACAAAAACTGGAACAGGCCGCACAAGAAGAACCTGATAACAAAGAAATTAGAACCGCACTTGTTCGTCAGAGAGAAGAAATACCCAGAAAATTAGTTTCAGAAGCAGATAATATGCGTTTATCAGGTGATTTGGAAACTGCTGAACAATTATTTGATTACATTTTGGAGTTATTTCCACGTTATGAGAGAGCCCTGTCGGGTTTGGCAGCACTTGAACGGGAGCGGCATCATATTGCATCGATTGATTATGCGCGCGAATTATTGGCACTCAATGATGTTGAGGGGGCCGAGCAGACTGTCAGGGCTGTTTTGCAGGAAAACCCAGAGCAAACGCATGCGCGTCAATTGATTCAGGAAATTAGTCAATTGGTTGCACGTAATGAGAGTAAAGGATTAACGCTTGAAACTGCATTTAAAGAACCTTTTACCATGGAATTTCGTGATACGGATCTGAAAACGGTTTTTGAACTTATGGCCAAAACAGCCGGCATTAACTTCGTGTTTGATAAAGATGTGCGGCAGGAAGCAAAGATTTCTCTTTTTGTACGAGATAATAGTGTTGAAGATATTTTGAATTTGATTCTAATGACTAACCAATTGGCTTATACGATATTAAATAAAAATTCATTAATGATTTATCCGAAAACACCGGCTAAACAAAAGGAATATCAAGAGTTGGTCGTGCGTAGTTTTCAAATCGCACATACCGATGTCAAACAAATGGTGGCTATGGTAAGAGGTCTGGTGAAAGCTAAAGATATTTATGTTAACGAGCAGTTGAACCTCTTTATTATGCGCGATACATTAGAAGCCATTCGGGTGGTTGAAAAACTGGTAGCGTTGAATGATTTGCCCGAACCGGAAGTGATGCTTGAAGTTGTGATTATGACTATTTCAAGGACTAATAACTTTCAATTGGGCCCAAAACTTCCAACCTCTGCGACATTTAGTGCAATACCAGGGGTAACAGAAGCTTCAGTACTCAGTGATTTTGGTTTTGATGGACTTAAAAACTTTACGATGAGCCATACAGCAGCGATAGATTTTGCTCAAGGCTTCTCAAGTGCCGATATTCTTTCAAATCCTCGTATTCGGGTAAAAAATCGTGAGGCAGCAAAAATTCATGTTGGCACAAGAGAGCCGGTGTTTTCGGCAAATGTTGCGGCTGGTGTGTCTGCCGTTGTTACCTCAACGCCAACTTATCTTGATTTAGGAATAAAATTAGACGTTGAGCCTATAATTGGTTTGAATAATGATGTGACAATGAAAGTTACTCTTGAGGTTAGTCAAAAAGGAGAGGATGTAAGTGGACCTGGTGGGGCAACGGCACCAAGAATATCGACCAGCAATGCTGAAACCTTGTTAACGTTAAAAGATGGTGAAACTCAAGTATTGGGCGGGTTGATCCAAGATAACGAGAATAAGGGCTTGACTGGTTTGGCTGGTTTGTTAAATATTCCAGGGCTTGACCGGTTGACCGGAAGCCAAAAGATAGACCGCACTAAAAGTGAACTTATTCTGTTGATTACCCCACGTATCGTACAGAATCTTACTCAACCGACTAACCTGGAAAGTGAATTTTATTTTGGTACTTCCAATGATGCTGGAAGGCTGCCGATTAAGATTAATAAGACTTCACCTGGGTCACTTGCTATGGCACCAAGTGGTAGCGGCGGCAGAGGAGGCGCTTCTAGAATGAATAGAGCCTCTAATCCGTTATCACCACAGAATGGGCAGGCAACACCAAACCCTTTTGCACAAAGTGCGGCATCAACAGAGCCGACAATAACAATACAGGCACCAGCAAATGTTGGTTTGGATAAAGAGTTTTCAACGCGGGTACGCATGGTTGGTGCAAGAAGTTCTGTAACTTCAGAGGTGGAAGTAAGCTATGCAACAGATGTGCTGGAATTAATAGGTGTTGATGACAATTCTGGAGTACAGTCAATTAAGCTTGGTAAAGACGAAGAAACCGGTATGTCGGCACTACTCCGATTTAAAGTAGTGACCGCTAACCCAGGAACAACAGAAGTCAGTATTCAAAGCGCAAGCGCTGAAGATACTGTAAGTGGCGAGTCTATCGATGTGAATATGCCCGAACCATCGATTATTAATATCCAATAATTGATCGATTAATATGAATTTATCCAGAATGCAGACAAAGCGTAATGGTTTTACACTGATTGAATTGATGATTGTGGTTGCCATTATGGCAGTATTGGCATCTGCTGCTATGCCGCTACGTGAGCTTATGGTGAAGCGTGAAAAAGAGCAGGAGTTACGTATTGCGTTAAGGCAAATACGCATTGCGATAGATGCCTACAAACAAGCAGTGGATGATGGGCGTGTCGAGAAGAAAGAAGATGAATCTGGTTATCCACCCAGGCTTGATGATTTGGTTTCGGGTGTGCCCGACATTAAAAGCGCGGAAAAAAAGGTCATTTACTTCCTGCGAAGACTACCACGTGACCCAATGTTTGAGGATTTAGATGTGGCCGGAGCTTTAGAAACACCGGCGGCAGAGACTTGGGGAACACGCAGCTACGAAAGTCCGCCGGATAATCCGCAGGAAGGAGATGATGTGTTTGATGTGTTTTCCCGTTCAGAAAAGATCGGTACAAACGGTAAAGAGTATAGCGAATGGTGACAAGGTGTGGATAAATAAAAGCCAACGTGGTTTTACATTAATTGAATTACTGGTAGTCATGGCAATTATTGCAACTTTGCTCAGTATGGTTGCGCCACGTTATTTTCATTCTATCGATAAGGCCAAAGAAGCGGTTTTGCGTCAGGACCTGGCCATCATGCGAGATGCCATTGATCAATTCTATGCGGACATGGGAAAATACCCAGCGGATCTGGAAGAATTGGTGGATCGTAGATATTTACGTCGTATACCGGTTGATCCCTTGACCGACAGTGACGCCACCTGGATTGCAGTGCCACCCATGAATGAGGAGGAAGAAGGGGTCTACGACGTTCATAGTGGTTACAAGGGTCTGGCGTTAGATGGGTCCTATTATGAAGAGTGGTAACCCAGTCCCAACTTCTTTCGATGAGAAATAACCTACATCACTTACAACAAGGCTTTGTTTATCTCTGGGCTATGTTTGCGGTAACCATTGCAGGCGTAGTTTTAGCTGGAACGAGTCAGACCTGGCAAGTCAAGATACAACGGGAAAAAGAGCAAGAGCTTTTGTTTATCGGTGAGGAATTTCGTAACGCGTTTATGTCGTATTATGATAGCTCGCCAGGTAACCCGAAAGAGTATCCGGATACCCTAGAGGAACTTCTTCAAGATACTCGTGGCCCGGTTATGAAACGACACCTGAGAAAAGTATATACAGACCCGATGACCATGGAAGAAGACTGGGGGTTGGTGGAAGAATCTCCTCCCGAAGAAAGTTCTGGAATGGGGTCAAACGTTAAAGGGGGTATTGTGGGCGTATATAGCTTATCGAACAAAAAACCAATCAAAAAAGAAAACTTTCCTGAACACTTTGCTGGTTTCTCAGAAGCGGAAACTTATCAAGACTGGGCGTTTGCTTTTACACAGGATGGTGGCCCCGGTCAGACGCAGCAAACGGAACAGAATCAACAGCAATCAGGCGGCAAACCGTCATCTTCTGCTTCACCTTTTGGTTCGCCATCTCAGTCGCAATCACAATCTTCTTCGACTTCACCGTTTTCATCACAATCTTCTTCAACCTCATCGTCATCTTCGCCATTTGCAACACCATAAAAGGGCACCTCTAAGAATCCGCGCTGTACGCTATAGCAATGATCAAGCTCATGAAATAAATTCAAATTTAAGTAGGCAAATTTTTAAATGGAAGTTATTAGAATGAGAAATTTCACCACTTTCTTACTGTGGGTAAACATGGTATTCTGAACTGAGGTTGTGTTATTCAATAGATGTCTTTTTAGGATTATTAAATATTATGGCAATATCAGCTGAACGCACACTTGCTTGGCTTTCAGTTATCAAAGAATTCCAAGCACTTTCTCTAACAGATCTGGAGGCTATCGCTCAGGTTTGTAACATGCAGCCATTTAAAGTTGGTCAAAATATTGTTAGATATCATGATAATACAGACAGCGTTTTCTTTATTATACAAGGAGGTATCCGAGTTACTTACAATGCTTTATCTGGACAGGAAGTTATTTTATGTGACTTGTCAGGTGGAGAGATGTTTGGTGAGTTAACGGCTATTGATAGTCAGCCTCGTTCCGCAACTGTGGTCGCGAAGACAGATGGATTACTAGCAACCATGCCTGCCTCGGCTTTCATGAATCTAATTTACGCCAACCCGAAAATTGCGGAAGCCATATTAAAAAGACTTACCGGACAGATTAGACGGCTTACTGAACGGGTCTATGACTTTAGCACACTGGCTGTACGCAATCGCATTCATGCGGAGTTGCTACGTTTAGCCCGAATTCACATGACAACCAAAAACGAGGCAATAATTTCCCCCCCTCCGACTCATGTTGATATCGCAAATTTTGTCAGTACCCATCGTGAAGCTGTCACTCGCGAATTGAACATTTTGGCAAAAGAAAAGTTGATTACACGGACAAAACAGATGTTACATGTACATGATGTTTCAAAGTTAGCGACCATGGTCAATGAAGTACGCGGGGAATGATAAGACCAAAGCATATTACCTAAAGCAAACCCGCAGGGCGACCACAAAATGTCCCGTCACCGCGTTGCAGCAGTTGCCAAGGGAATAACCATTGTCTTCGTGCTGCGTCTTGCGACGAAACATTTTTTAATCGCTGTATCCGTCAATATCAAGTAGACGGAGTACTAGGAAGAACTTAATAAGAAAAATTGAAATTTAGTTTCATGCCAAACGCTCCTCTCCCCCTTTCAATTTAATATTTTCAGGGCACCTCTAAAAATTCAGATTTCTAAACAAGACAAGGCGAGAACAAAAAATATTGATGCAGCATATAGCTGATATGTAAGGAGATATTTTTTGTGAGTAACGCAGTATTGTGACGGAATATGGATTTTTAGAGGTGCCCTTTAGATACAGTGCCCACAAAATGTTCGACATAAGGTGCAGTACACAGACAAGGGGTATCCTTGTCAAGAGACCTAACACTGTCAGTGGCGCTAAAAAGCTAACTGTATCTGTAACATCAAATTAAATGAATGCTTGTGTCAAATGTATACACATAACACTTGACGAAAAAGCATAGAATGCGTTTTACTTGCATCTGCCGACGTCATAATAATTAATATTTATTTTTAAGGAATTGATAATATGAAAAAGCTAATAATTATTGCTCTGATCATTTTTGGTGGTGGATACGCCTATTTGATGTATCAGTTTTTCTAGGAGTTAATCTGCACCAAGATAGGCCGTCACTTGAATCTCGATTTTCATACGAGGGTCTGACAGGCCAGCTGTTAACATCATGGCAGCTGGTCTGACATCACCAAAATACTTACGTGTTACAGGCCAGCATTTTGGAAAATCATCAACATTGGGCAACACATAAGTGACACGCACCACATCCTTCAAGCTGGAACTAGCCTCATTCAATGCCTTCTGAATATTTTGGAAACACTGTTCCGTTTGTGCCAATAAGTCCTCAGAAATTGTCATGTTGCTATAGTCAAAACCGGTTGTCCCAGATACCATAACCCAATCTCCAGCAACAACAGCACGGGAATAACCAATTTCTTGTTCGAAGGTTGAACCTGAACTTATTAATTGACGCGACATTTCACCACTCCTTTTAAGTTAAATTAAAATTTTTAATATAGCTAGAAAACAATGCTTACTTCATTATACTGGCATGATTATGAAACATTTGGTGCTGATCCCAGAAGGGACCGACCATCACAATTCGCCGGTTTAAGAACGGATGAAGCACTCAATGAAATCGGCGAACCGTTAGTCATTTATTGTAAACCAAGCAAAGACATTTTGCCGCATCCCGTCGCTTGTTTATTGACAGGAATCACACCGCAGCTTGCAGACGAGCAGGGATTGCTTGAACCTGATTTCATTTGCCGTATTCATCATGAACTGTCACAAGCGGGGACGTGTGGCGTGGGTTATAACTCGGTGCGCTTTGATGATGAAGTAACACGCCACACGTTATACCGCAACTTTTATGACCCTTATGCACGCGAATGGCAACAGGGGAATTCTCGCTGGGATATCATTGACCTGGCACGTATGACTTATGCACTACGCCCACAGGGTATTACTTGGCCACAACATAACGACGGACAACCCAGCTTTCGTCTGGAAGACCTGACAGCCGCTAATGGCATCAGCCATGAATCCGCACATGACGCTTTATCAGATGTGCGCGCTACTATAAGCCTAGCGCGTCTGCTACGTGACCGACAGCCACGCCTTTATGATTGGCTCTATCAATTGCGCAACAAACGCAAAGCTGCTGCCCAGCTTGATTTGATCAACCAAAATCCAGTGTTACATACGTCACGCATGTATCCGGCAACAATAGGTTGTACATCATTAGTCATGCCATTGATTGCCGAGCCAGGCAATAATAACAGTGTGCTGGTCTATGATCTGCGACATGACCCGGAGTTGTTTATGGATATGGACGAAGACGAATTGAATAAATACCTGTTTATACGCAATGAAGATTTACCGGAAGGGATGCAGCGTTTACCGGTCAAGTCAGTAAAAACCAACAAATGTCCTGCCATAGCGCCACGTAATACTTTAGATGCAGCTTCAATTGAGCGCATTGAAATTGAACCGGATAACTGCCACAAACATTGGCAAAAGTTACGTGACCATCCCGATTTTGCGCAACGTGTTGCTGCGGCCTACACAAGCCGCGAATTTGAACCAAGTGCTGATGTTGATAGTGCCTTGTATGATGGATTTCTGGATAATACGGACGCTCCGCTATTGGCCCAAATACGTCGTGCCACCCCAGAATCATTGGCTCAAGCCAAGTTTGATTTTCATGATCAGCGTTTGCCGGAATTATTTTTTCGCTATCGCGCACGTAATTGGCCGGAAACACTGAGCACAAATGAAATGGAGCGATGGGAACAATTTCGCCAACAACGCTTAACCCAAGCGAGTCAAGGCAATCATGTTATTTATAATGAATATACCAAAAAAATCAATTTGTTACGTGCAGAAAACATAGACAGCCAACAAGCTCAAAATGTCTGCAATGCGTTGGACGCTTGGGGGAAGCAGCTTTTAACATCGTGAGGTTTCTCTGAGAATTTGTATTTCGTCACCACAAAAATATTACCGCTGAAAGAATCGGTAGTTCCTGAATCACCAATTACAGATTAAAATGCTTGCCTATCATTTTGATCGGCTACTACCGTTATGGAAAACAATTATTTAGAAAGAATACTCACGGCTCAAGTTTATGACGTCGCCGAAGAAAGTCCTCTCGATCATGTCACCAACTTATCTGAACGCATACATAACCAAGTGTTACTAAAGCGAGAGGATCTCCAGCAAGTGTTTTCTTTCAAGCTGCGTGGCGCTTACAACAAGATGATTAAATTGTCGCCTAAAATCCGCAACCATGGTGTCGTTGCGGCCTCTGCTGGTAATCATGCGCAAGGTGTCGCATTAGCCGCTAAACGACTGGACTGCTGCGCCACTATTGTTATGCCTGTCACTACGCCACAAATCAAGGTGCAAGCCGTCATGGCGCGAGGCGCTACAGTGTGTCTACATGGAGACTCCTATAACGATGCCTACGATCATGCCATGATATTGGCGAAAGAGCAGCAAGCGACTTTTATTCACCCTTATGATGATCCAGATGTTATCGCCGGGCAGGGTACCATTGGTATGGAAATTTTACGACAACATACTGGGAATATTCATGCTATCTTCGTCCCCATTGGCGGTGGCGGGTTAATTGCTGGCATTGCCGCATACGTCAAGAGGTTGTATCCGAAAATTAAAATTATCGGTGTTGAACCCGTTGATGCCGACGCCATGTACAGATCGCTACAGAGTGGTCGACGTATTAAGTTAGCACGTGCAGGCTTATTTGCTGATGGTGTTGCGGTCAGACAAGTTGGCAAAGAAACCTTTCGTCTTGCTCGAGAATTAGTTGATGAAGTCGTATTGGTGGACACCGACGAAATCTGTGCAGCAATTAAGGATGTTTTTGAAGACACCCGTTCTATTCTGGAACCATCCGGTGCATTATCTATTGCTGGTATCAAGGCTTATGTCGAACGTGAGCGCATACAACACAAAACACTTGTCGCCATCGCTTCCGGCGCCAATATGAATTTTGATCGATTGCGCCATATTTCAGAACGCGCTGAAATCGGGGAGCATCGTGAGGCGGTGATGTCCGTTACGATTCCTGAAAAACCAGGCAGCTTTAAGAAGTTTTGTAATTTATTGGGCGCTAAGAGTATAACCGAGTTTAATTATCGCTTTTCCGATCCTAAAGAGGCGCATGTTTTTGTAGGCGTGTCTATTCGCAATCGTGAAGAAGCCGATAATCTAATTAAAAAGTTAACAAAAAGTGGGTTGGCGACTGAAGACATGAGTCATAATGAAATGGCTAAGCTACATATTCGTCATCTAGTTGGTGGCCATGCTCAGGTGGTTAAAAACGAAATTCTTTATCGTTTTGAATTTCCGGATCGACCTGGTGCACTGATGAATTTCCTTAATAATATGAGCCACAACTGGAATATCAGCTTGTTTCATTACCGTAATCATGGCGCCGACTATGGGCGGGTACTTATTGGGTTACAAGTTCCACCTGAGGAGAAAGCTGATTTTAAAGCTTTCCTGGATCAGTTGGGTTATCGCTATTGGGATGAAAGCAAAAACCCAGCCTATAAATTATTCTTAAGTTAAAATCTGCCCGAGGATCCTAATTCGAGTTGAATCTAAAATCCTCAGGTGGATGGTGTTTAGAGTGCGACATTGTTTCTTCCAATGTGCAATGAGAAGTGAACGAGTTATTGTAACGAATTGCAACACAGCAAAAATGAAAGAATAGCTTGCTATAAACATCACAGCAAGGCTCACCAAAAAGGTATGTGTCAGACTAAAAATATTATTCTTAATTTCATAAGGTTGGTTGTTTTTGTAGCGGCCAACCGAGGAATTTAGGTTGAAGCACACAAATCTCATTTTCGTCGCTTTCTCTCTCCCTTTTTCTCTATCTTCTCCAGCATATTAAATTGAATCTGGGCAAGCTTTCCATAACTGACGAAAAATACCGAAAGAAAAACGAGTGAGATTAAAACAATTGCACCTGAAATTTTGAGTGGATCAACTTGCAACATTGTGTTGACTAACTCAGACACTGCTTGTTGCCCGCCAATCGCGAATGCTGTACCAATGTATAGTAAAATAATAACAAGCCACGACATCAAAAAAGATGACCAAATTAATTTTGTTTTCTCTTTTTTGCTTGGAATTCTTTCTCGATCTTGAACAAATTTTGCAGCAGTAGAAAATGCTGCGCCGATCAAGACGACAATAGAGGCGGCAGAACTATGATTCAAACTAAAACTTATAAAAATCGCAGACAATATGATGATGCCAATCATATAGGTCATACCAAACTTAAGAACATACTTGCTGATATGTGCTTCCTTACTCATTATCAAAACCCTTTTTTAAATCTAGTGCTAAATATTAGCGATTTGTTCTTGCCTACTACACCTGGCTCATTATTCCCCACAAAAATAGGCTTTCCCATCCATGGTCACTTCTTTGTTTTCGGGGATGACAAATCTGCCAGTATTGGTAGTACGTATGATTTGAACAGTATTGCCGCCTAAATGGTAGGTCTTAGCTCTTAGGTCATCACGTGCGCTGATTAAACGCTCAGTAAAAGGCGGGTGCTCACCTGTTTCTTCATTGATTTTTGAGCTTGCGGCCACGTCGCCTTTAAATTCACAATGAGACATATTGTTTGCGCCCACCAGCATGACGATCGCTTGTAATTCTGGCGGGTTTGGAGGCAGAGACACTGTATGGCTATCAAGTGGAGTAGACGTGGGAGTCGCTGAGCAAGCTGCTAGAAACAATGCAAAAACACTGATACTGATTAATCTGCGAAATTTTGATGAAATTTTCATGTATAACTCCTACAATATTTATAATTATATTTTCGAACTGTCTATTTTTGTCATGAAACAGCATAAAGTCAACTGTCCGCAATGTGGAAAAACTGTCGTTTGGGAGCAAACCAAGCGTTTTCGTCCGTTTTGTTCAGAGCGGTGTAAAACCAATGATTTGGCGCAGTGGGCGAATGAATCTTATCGCGTTCCTGATGAGGAAAAACCATTTGACCCTGAAAAAGAGCACTAAACTCAATCTGATTTAATCTAAAATCCTTAGTTGATTGCCACAAAAATGGTCAACCTCATAAAGTAGAACCTATACTTGATGATATGCCTTCATCTTAAAGGTTCAGATAGCTCCTCGCATCATGGCGATCCCATGCGCACCGAATTCCTGTGCTGTGGTTAAATCAGCGTGTTGCAAACCACCCAGGGCATAAACCGGTAAGGGATAGTCTTGAATCAAAGCAGCAAACTTTCGCCAACCCAACAATAAACCATTTGGGTGACTGCGCGTTGGCAAAATTGGTCCCAATACGACGAAATCTACTCCCAACTGTTCCGCTGCGAAAAGTTCTTCTGCATTGTGACAGGATGCACCACACCAATCATACGCAGGATCAGGGCGTGAGGCATGGGTCATTAATTGAGATGAGGTAAGATGTATGCCGTCCGCACCCAATTCACGCGAAAGCCTTGTATCACTGTTGATCAATACTTTGGCATCAAAATTGTGCGCCAGTGAAATCACCTGATTCGAGAATGTTAGTAATTTATCCTTGTCCAAATGTTTTTCTCGTATCTGAATCAATCGTAAGCCGCCTTGCAATGCTTGTTCAATTTGCGTCATTGATGCATCAATCCCCAATTCGTTTGCATGCGTGATGGCATAAACCGGCGGCAATGACAGGGCACGCAAAATGGGCGCATTAGCTGGCAGCATTGGTGTGACGGTAACATTATCCGAAAATTGCCAACATAACTGCTGCTTCTCTCTCGCCCAAGGTTCACCATGCCATTCGGTTACACGAAAAAAACGTAAACGAACCGTTGCGTGAGGGTAGGAAAAAACACGTGTAATCCAGGGATAAGCATGTTTGATCTGAATACCCAGTTCTTCTTGTAGTTCCCTATTGAGCGCGTGTAAAGGAGCTTCGTTGGTTTCAACTTTCCCGCCGGGGAATTCCCAATAACCGGCATACGGCTTTCCTTCAGGTCGACATGTCAGCAAGAAACTGTTATCAGGCTTGGTAATAACAGCTGCAGCAACTTCGATAATTGGTGTCGCGTCAATATTTTGAAGGGGTGGGTTACTCACAAATTAGCGTCCACCATCCAAAGATTTTTGCCTGCCTGCCAAATCCCGAGCAAACTGCCATGCTACTCGACCACTACGGGAACCACGCTCTAAAGCCCATTGCAATGCTTTAGTGCGGACTTCAGCAGTCATCTCGTGAATACCAAAATAGCACAACCAATTGTGTGCAATCTGCAGGTATTGTTCCTGATCAAAGGGGTAAAATGACACCCATAAACCGAAACGTTCTGACAGAGAGATTTTCTCTTCAATCGTTTCACTTGGATGCACTTCTTCACCAATATGGCGCGTGTCCAAATTATCACGCATATATTCCGGCACCATATGACGCCGGTTGGATGTGGCATAAATCAGTACATTGTCCGAAACTGTAGCAATAGAACCGTCCAGCACCACCTTCAAGGCTTTATAACCCGGCTCATCGGTTTCAAAAGACAAATCATCACAAAATAAAATAAAACGCTCCGGGCGTTGATCAATTTGTTCCACAATATCGTGCAGATCAATTAAATGATGTTTCTCCACCTCAATCAAGCGCAACCCGTCATTGGCATATTGATTCAGCAGCGCCTTAATCAATGAGGATTTACCTGTGCCCCGAGCCCCTGTCAGTAAGACATTATTAGCGGAATAGCCTTGCACAAATTGGCGTGTGTTTTGCTCGATGCGCTGTTTTTGCTCAGTAATACCACACAAAGCACCCAATGCAATATGATGTGGATGCGCAACCGATTGAATGTATCCAACATGCCCCTGCCTACGCCAACGAAAGGCCACTGCATTTTGCCAGTCCGGTTCCGTTTGTTCCGGTGGAAAGAATCTTTCCAGACGATCAAGTAGCCGATCAGCTCGGTCACATAGCTTGTTTAATTCATCCATTCAACTACGATAATCCGAATTAATCTTCACATAATCATATGAAAAGTCACAGGTCCAAACCGTTGTTGTTGCCGTACCACGGTTTAAGACGACACGTACAGTAATGTCAGATTGGTTCATCACGCGCTGACCATCTTCTTCCCGATAACTCGGCGCAGCCCCGCCGTTTTCAGCCACCAACACATCACCCAAGTACAATTGAACCTCATTCACATTCAGATCATCAATCCCCGCATAACCAATTGCCGCTAGGATTCTACCTAAATTTGGGTCGGACGCAAAAAACGCGGTTTTAACCAATGGCGAATGAGCAATCGCATAAGCTACTTTGTCACATTCTTTTGAATTACCACCGTCATCGACCTGTACGGTGATAAACTTGGTCGCCCCTTCACCATCACGCACAATCATCTTGGCCAACTCGGCTGAAACTTCGGTAATGGCTTGTTGCAATTGAGCAAATTCTGTACTTCCCTGACTAGTGATTTCCACATGACCAGCACGGCCAGTAGCCAATAACATAAATGCATCATTTGTAGACGTATCGCCATCCACAGTAATGCGATTAAATGAATGATCTGCCGCGTATTTAACTATTTCCTGCAACAAAGGCTGGCTGATTACAGCATCAGTTGCTACATAACCCAACATGGTCGCCATATTCGGACGGATCATGCCGGACCCTTTGGCTATGCCGGTAATCGTAATGGTTTGACCATTCAGTTGAATTTGTTTTGAAGCCGCTTTGGGTACAATATCCGTAGTCAAGATTGCATGCGCGGCATTAAACCAATTATCCGCTTTGAGATCAGCCACTGCTTTGGGCAATCCTTTAACAATCGCGTCAATAGGCAATGACTCCATGATCACGCCAGTTGAAAACGGCAACACCTGTTGCGTTTCATAACCCAGTAATTCCGCTAGCGTGTGACAAGTCGTTCGTGCATGAGCCAGTCCAGCTTCTCCCGTCCCAGCATTAGCATTACCGGTGTTTACCACCAATGCGCGAATGGATTGTTGCGCCAGATGTTCCTTCGCCAAAACTACTGGTGCCGCACAGAAGCGGTTTTGCGTAAAAATACCGGCAACTTTGGCGCCATCATTCAAAACCACCACCAACAGATCCTTATGATCCGGCTTTTTAATACCTGCCTCGGCAATGCCGAGCGTGATGCCATTAATAGGTAGTAGTTGTTCGGGGAGTAAAGGGGGACTATTTACGGGCATAGTGATTCAACAAATTTTAACAAGACGCTATGCTACCGCATCTTTGTCAATTTTTGACAAAGAATATCGTAATTGTACAAGTGTCTGAAATGAACATTATTGTAGATACGAATATTTTTCTAGCTGTTGCTCTCAATGAATCGAAAAAGAGAATATCACCCTGCTTACAGCGGAAACTAATACATTGGTATTGCCTATGACCCTAAAATCCTCAGTTGATCGCTTCAGTATTGGCCAGTCTTATGAAATAAAACAAATATTTTGTCGAATGCTACGCCCCCTAAAGGTGAACCACGCTATGATACTTATAGCACACTGTTCTTTATCTTTTGCTGCGTTGCAATTCGTTGTAATAACTAGTTATTACTCCTCACTGCGCCTTGCCAAAAATAAACAACAATGCACTCTAAGCATCATTCAACTGAGGGTTTTAGGATGATGTATCAATGTTAGATCTGACAGTTATTGCTGATAAAATCAACAACAACTAGAGGTGGCGTTGTAAAGTAGATAATGTGACAAGGAGTCTCGTTAATCAAACTGTTGGCAGTTAGAAGATATGAAGAAATACGTTTTTCGGATAGGTGTAGAAGTAGAACCCATGGAAGGAACTCAGCTACCAGATGATTGTTACAGGCCTGTCCATACGTATGAGGCTTATGCACTTGACCTTGATGAAACGGGCTTCGATACTGACAAAGAGGGTTATACTGGAAACCAAGATATACAAGCCATTAAGAAAGAAGGTGGTATTGGGTATGGCCCGCTGCATATTGCAAGAAAAAACGCGCTATTTGACAAAAAGAGTAACACATCCATATATCTGGCTTCCTGCTTGATAGTGTAATACCCGAGCCATGATGGGTTTCGTGCGTAAGGGGTGAATTGAGTGGATAAAGAAAAGTGTAGTATAGGTATGATTGGCTAATAATTTTGTAGGAATTACATTACTTTCTCTTGCTATCTATTTATTTAATAAGGTTAATTATGGTTACCCACAATTTCTGTGGATAAGTTTGTGGATAATTGCCTGGATCTGGTGTTAACTTGTACAGTTGAAAGAGAAATTACAAAATTGATTAATTATCACTCATTTATATAATGCTTTATAATCAATATATTGGAGTTTAACATAAGCGATTAAAAATTTGTTTGGAAGGGTGTTTTTATTTTGGTCAAATATGTGGACAATTATCCTAAAATCCTCATAGCGTGGCTCACCTTTAGGGTACGTGGCATTTGATAATATATTTGTTTCATTTCATAAGACTGGCTAATACTGAAGCGATCAACTGAGGATTTTAGGTTAACCCAGGTTTGTCACTTTTTTCTCCGTGATCCATTTGATTTTTTGTTTTGGTGATAAGAAGCCTGTGTTTTACTCTACCTGTCGGTTAATGTGCTTTTTCGTCCTTAAGTGACAAGAAACGTTATATTTTTACTTGATTTCAGATTACTTAAAGCAGTATTGATGGACAATTTCTGCTGTTTAATCTTGTATTAAACGATAGGCCCATATTTCAACCCGGGTTTTTCATTGGCGTGCCTGGGGTCAAACAATAATTGTCATTAGTTCCAGTAAATACAGCGCAAACAATTCAATGTGTGGCACACTTCTTGCATTAATAAGAGCGTATCAAAAAGCAAACTCTGCGAAAGTAGAGGACGCAAAGTCACTGATCTAACGGGCAAATGCCCTAAGATGGCAGGACTGCCAGATAACGCAACAGCTTCAAGGCGTTTTATGCAGTTCGGTCTTCTAAAACATAAAGAGGAACCGGATATGAACACCAAAATTAAAATTCAAGCACGGTCTACTACAAGTTTACCTGCACTAGCCGCCAGTCTCTCCATTGGCACCAGACAATT
>JAJFJJ010000122.1 GCA_021774195.1 Nitrosomonas sp.
TGGCGTAACGCGCACCGTTTTCATCGGTGATGCCGGTTAAGGCGGAAGGCAGGTTGGCACCGTTGGTGAAGTCCGCTTCATTATAGTGGTAGGTTCGTACCCTTGCATCAGGGTAGATGACTGAAACAAGGTTGCCGTTGGTATCGTAGTCATACCAATACATTCCGCCAGCCGGGTCGGTCACGGTTTCAATACGGCCGGAACTATCATAGGTAAATGTCAACACTCGGCCAACATCATCGCTGATCTTTGTCAGATAGTCATTGGCGTCGTAAGTCAATGTTTGGGTGCGGCGACCACGGCTGGTGATAGACAGTAGCTTGCCATTGATGTCATATTGCTCGGTGATGTCATCGGGAGATCTTAGTTGCCAACCTGTGGCAACATCATTCTCGTCTGTAAGTGGCGTTAGTCTTTCGCTATTCGCTTGCTGGTTAACCCATACGGCATCCACCAAACGAAAATAGGTCAGCCTACCATCTGCGCGCGTTGCTGTGATGATTTCTGGTTTGATAAACAGGCTACGTTGGTAGTTGTGACGCCAGGACGAACCAACCTGTTTGCTGCTTGATACGCCATCGGAGTTGTAGTGGCGGGAGAACACCAACCCATTTGATCGTACTAGATCAACTTCTTCCGTGTATTTATTACCTGTGGCGGCATTAATAGGATTTTTGATACATAACCTAGGGTCAGGGCGGCCTAAATTAACACCTGAGAATTCTGAATCAGAAATACATTCACCTGTTTCAGAGTCAAGTTTATCTCCTTCAGGGCAAGTTATATCGTAATAAAAAACACCTAATTCAAATGGCTCTAAAGTGACATTATCTTCGGCCCACAGCCACCCAGCTTCATAAAAAGACCCAACAAAGGGTTTATGACAATGGTCTTCGCTATAACCATGTCCAACCGCAAAATTATTACAAGCTTGCAATGCATCTTGCTCTAACGTGTAGTATTCCTCAACTTTAAAATGCGTACCTGGTGAAATTTCTGTTACTTTCGCGAAAACAGAAGCGTTTTGTAAAAAGAGGAGTATCATCCAAGCTATTGGAATTTCCTTTCTCCAGCTTTTTTGAAATCTCCCCGTCATCAGCATCTCCCTTTACCGGCATACATTTGTGACTCAGTCAGCACAAAAATCTAAGTGCTTATATTTACGTGCTAACGTCAGTCATTAGCAATGCTTTAGAAAATAAAGGAATGATTGGTTCAGATTGTGTTCTATGGAGATAAATTTGAATTTAGAATCCTCAGTCTGTCGCTGGAATGATGGCCAATCTAATGAAATATAATGGCACCAGCAACTGATGCAATTTTCAGGTTAACAATATTGTCAAACCCCATCTTCCACACAACAAAAAATCGCAATATACCCACTCACCCTTTTATACTATGGGGTCATCAGAAGCAAAGAATGTTCTTTTCACTTAACGCATTTCAGAAATTATGGATTTATTGACTCAAGGATTGCTGGGCGCCTCAATGGCACAGTCTGGCTCTAAACAGAATGAAACACGAATCGCTACCGGGATCGGTTTTTTTGCCGGGATTATTGCCGATGCGGATATTTTGATTCAGTCGGAAAATGATCCGCTGTTAAATATCGAATTTCACCGTCATTTCACGCATTCACTATTTTTTGTGCCTTTTGGTGCATTAATTGCCGCGTTGCTGCTGTGGCCTTTTTTGCGCAAGCGCTTGCCGTTTGCTCGTTTATATTTGTTTGCTTTGCTGGGTTATTGTTTGAGTGGCGTGCTGGATGCATTTACTAGCTATGGCACGCATCTATTATGGCCGCTGAATGATGAGCGTGTGGCTTTTAATATGATTTCTGTAATTGATCCGGTTTTCACGTTGATTTTGTTGACTGCGGTGGTCATTGCCTTCAGGAAACACGCCAGAATGGCGGCTCGCGCTGGTTTATTGCTGGCCAGTATTTATATGACTTTTGGTTGGACGCAATTGCAGCGTGCGGAATCAATTGCGGAAACCCTGGCTGCGGATAGAGGCCATGTGATTGATGAGCTATTGGTCAAACCGACACTGGCGAATCTGGTGTTGTGGCGCTCTATTTATGAGTCGGAAGGGCGTTTGCATGTTGATGCGATACGCGTTGGCTTATTCTCTGAGTCCCGGGTGTATGAGGGTGATTCGGTAGGAAAATTTGTGTTGGAGCGAGATATGAGCGAACTGTCGGAACGATCAATTCTGGCAACGGATATAAAACGTTTTACCAAGTTTTCCGCTGGGCTGGTTGCCATCCGGCCTGAGCAACCGGATGTACTTGTGGATGTCCGCTACGCTAATCTACCAATGAATTTATCGCCTTTGTGGGGGATTGAAATGGATGTCACGCAACCGGACCAACGCGCAAAATACACGCTGTACCGGGATGCCTCCAGCGAAACACGCCAACAGTTTTTGAAATTGTTAAGAGGTCATGACTTGGAATAAGGATTGACGCCAACCGGATTATTTTAAGCCTTCAATCCATTTAGTATATAGGCGTGCAGCGATAGCGTTTAATTGTCCCACCCGTTCGGGCAAGTTTTTCTCAATTTCTTCGATTTGCTGAACAGCGGGTTCTTCATTCATGGCGGCGAGTTCTTCAGCCGCCACGCTACACCAGTCGCGCACCATTCGTTCGGTCATTTCGACATGGCATTGCATGCCCAAATGGATGTCCATCGCAAAGGCTTGATTTTCGCAATAGGGACTGGACAAAATGTTTGTTGCCCCTTCAGGCAAACTGTAGGTTTCGCCATGCCAATGAAAAGAATCAAAGGTTGATAAGTCGTCAAACCATTCTTGAGCAATCGGGTTATTTGGCACACTGACTTTTCCCCAGCCCATTTCTTTTGCAGGACTGGCACTGATTTCACCACCCAACGCCTTAGCCATTAATTGCCCACCTAAACAGTGACCCATAACCGGCGTATCATTGGCGATGGCTTGCTGGATTAAATTCAATTCGGACGCAACCCATGGTAGCTCGTCATTGACACTCATGGTGCCGCCCATGAAGACTAAACCACTGAATGCATCAATATCAGTGGGGAGTGCTTCACCAGCATCGATTCTGATTAACTGCCAGGGGATATGATTGTTATCGAGAAATGTGGCAAAATAGCCGGGGCCTTCAATAGGCACATGTCTGAAAATTGCTACAGGCTTCATTACTGATATGACCAATTATTAACATTAAAAATCTGATGGTTGAGATCACCATATTTTGCTTCGAGTTTTTGTCACGACAATGCTGACGATCATGAACAGAAATATTTTACCTGATCATGGATTTAATGCAGAATTAATTGGTATTCCTTTGGTTATCCAGCCGATAATTTTTGCAAGAATCTGATAGCATCATTGACCTTATTTTCCGTTAGAAGCAAACTTTAATTTTGTAATTGTGCTCGTGAAAAACATTATTTATCAAACAACAACCTCTCAATCAACCGTTAAATGTCAGTAAAAAATTATAATTTCTCCGATCTGGTGCGCATCGAGCAGTTGCGCAAAATAGAGTCCGAAAAAGCTGATGATTTATCGTATGCCAGCATCAAGGAAATGGACGGCCAGGCAACATCCGATTTCAAATACGCTGATTTTGTCCAGCGCCTAACCACTCGCACGAATCGACTGGTTCATGATAATACGCTGGATGAAACTCTGCTCAAACCACAAAACCAATTCAAACGCGCCAGCCTATTTTGTTTTGTCGCTGCGGCCATTCTTGGCGCATTAGCGGCTGGTAATGCCGTCGGCGAAGCATCTACATTGAACATTTATTGGTTGCTAACGGTTTTGCTGGGGTTTAATTTTTTATCCATGTTACTGTGGTTCACCGGCATTACTTTTAATTTACAAGGCTTAAGTACCGGTGTCGCTGCTCAGCTAGCAAGTTGGTGGCCTTATCGTAATAAAGAAGAAAATACCATTTCATCTTTAGCTGCCAAAGCCTGGGGAGAAAGCTGCTTAACCGGCATTGTCGGCAAATGGCGTGTCAGTGTGTTGACGCATAAATTTTGGTTGGTGTATTTAACTGCCGGTTTGGTGCTATTGATTTTGCTGATGCTGGCCAAACAATATAACTTTATTTGGGGAACGACATTATTACCAGATAGTAGTTTGCCTAAACTCACACAGGCATTGGGAAAACCGATGGAGTACATTGGTTTAAATACACCTGACAGCCAGCAAATCACATCTAGTAGAATGGGCGCAGGAAGGCAAGATGCGGAAACACGTGGCGCCTGGGCTCGGTTTCTGATTGGTGTATTGTTGCTGTACGGTTTATTGCCTCGCCTGATTTTGCTGAGTGTTTCTTTAATCATGCAAAAATGGGTTCAACATCGATTCAAGTTAGATTTGTATCTCCCTTATTACATTGATTTACGCCAGCGCCTGATGGCTCGTGAAATCAAAGCCAAGGTGATTGACGCCGACCCACAAGCTCATGTTAAACAAGTCGAAGTAACACCGCCATCAGCCGACAATACCATTCCACAGAATGCGCAAGCATTTGGCATTGAATTGGATGATCAATTAGTCTGGCCGGATACCGTGACTTGCCGCATAAATATTGTTGATTTGCAATCCAATGAAGAAGCCGTCGAACAGGTTAAGAAAATTAATGGCCCCATATTAATTGGGGTCGCAGCACATCGAATCCCAGATAGAGGGGTACAAAGAATTGTGAAAGAATTACTGGAAAATACCAATCAACCGTCTTGGCTGATTCTGTTAAAAAAACAATCTGCTGAACCGGTTACTAATGCGCGAGAATTCGCTTGGTTTCGTATGGCCGAGACCTGCGGAATACCGGCTGAACATGTGATTACTCAATAAACTTATGATTAACAAAAAATGATAAATGTTGCAGTTGTTGGCCACACCAATACGGGCAAAACATCACTAATAAGAACCATGCTGCGAAGCACGGAGTTTGGTGTCATTGAAGATGCTGCTGGTACCACACGCCATGTCGAACAAGCAACCATTTCTGCTGAAGGCCAAGCAATTCTGAATTTGTATGACACACCAGGCCTGGAAGATTCGGCTGGTTTGTTCTTACACATCAAAAAACTGAATGCAAAATCGAAATTAGCATCACCGGCAAAAGTACTCGAAAATTTTGTCGACAACATTTCCGTCAGCCACCCGTTAGAACAGGAAGCGAAGGTTATTCGGCAAGTATTACGCAGTGATGTGTTGCTTTATATTATTGATGTGCGAGAACCTTTTCTGGAAAAATATCGTATCGAACTGGATATCCTTACCAAGTCAGCCAAACCGATTATTCCGATTTTTAATTTTATTGCAGAACACAATGAAGAATTAGCGAAATGGCGCGAGCAACTCGCTGCCTATAATATTCATGCAAGCCTTGAGTTTGACACGGTTGCATTTACGTTTGAAGCGGAAAAACGGTTGTACCAGAAAATGCAAACACTGGTCGAGGTCCATTACGCCGATTTACAAAAATTGATTGATTACCGGGCCAAAATCTGGAATCAACTCTGCTTGTCCGGTGCCAAACGTGTTGCTGAATTGATTGCTAATGTTGCGTGCTATCGTGAAAGTAAAAGCGACCAGGAAAATCATGTCGCAGACGCTTTATCGGTTGATCGATTGCAAGATTTTGTCCGCAAAGCAGAACAGCGTTGTCTGAAGGATTTATTATCCATTTTTAACTTTTCCGAAAAAGATGTTGCCATCCAAAAAATTCCGGTGAGTGACGGCCAATGGCAACTGGATATCTTTGCCCCCGGTATTCTTAAAGCCTACGGATTGGATGTTGGCAGCGCAGCAGCAAAAGGCGCAGCAGCAGGTGCAGGCATTGACTTAATGGTCGGCGGTATGAGCCTTGGCGCAGCGAGCGCTTTAGGTGCAATCGCGGGTGCTGGTTGGTCAACTTTCAGACGGTATGGTGATGAGATTAAAGCGAAAGTACAAGGTACACAATGGCAATGTGCGGATGAAAATACGTTAGGGGTACTTTACCTGCGGCAAAAACACTTATTGGGAACGCTGATGCATAGAGGCCATGCTGCAGCGGATGCTATGCAGGTGGAAACGCCTGACAACAAAAAACTGCCGGATGATTGGAGCAAGCTAACCAGCACGTTACGTCAAAACCCATCCTGGCAGAAACCGTCAGCAGCTAGAAACAATGATAAAAACTATCAAGCGATTGAAACAAAGTTAATTGCTACGTTATTAGAAGAGAAATGAGTCAATGACAAATGGAGCCTGTGGACTCCATTTGTTTTCAGTTAACAATATTATCCCGGATTTCCCTTTGGCCGGATTTTCTACTGGGTTCCATTAGAGTATCCGGCCAATGGAAAATCTGGGGTTATTCCGCATGCGTTACACTGATTTTTTTTGGTTGCACCGCTTCTCGTTTGGGGATGATGATTTCTAATACGCCGTGTTTAGATACCGCTGAAATGGTCTCCGGGTTAGCGGTATCGGGTAAGCTGAAACGTCGGTAGAAAGACCCATAAGTCCGTTCAACACGTTTGTAGCCTTTTTTTTCCGTTTTTGCTTCGGTTTTCTTTTCACCTTTAATGGTCAGGACCCCGTCTTCCATACTGACATCAATATCTTCCGGTTTAACCCCCGGGATGTCGGCATGAATTAAAAATCGATCCGTTTCTTCCTTGATATCGACAGCAGGCGCCCACTCTGCTGTTGCTGTTGAACCTTCAGCTGCGCCACGTTCTAGTTCTCTTTGTAATTGAGTAAGTAGACCCCAAGGTTCATATCTTGTTATCGCCATTATTTATCTCCTTCTAGATTAAAAACATTCGTAACTATTTAGCTCACCCCTAGAATTCACCATTGCTGCGTTACAAAATGATCATTTACACGTGTAAACTCACATTTTGTGCCTTGAACTGATAAGCGCTAGAGGCAATCAGAACCGTTACCGAAATACGCTGAGTAATTACATGATCTCTTTAGTAAATGTCTCGTTCAATCTAATTAGAGGATTATTGAGACACTGTTCACAAGCTACTTAGATTCATCTTTTGCAGCTGTATAACTAATATAAGGATGCCTGAAACTTTTTCAAGCAAGATATTTGTGATTATTTCCACACCCTTAACGATTAAAGCAATTGTATAATCGGCTTATGAAATTCGATATTATAGTGATTGGCGGCGGACTGGTTGGTGCAAGCTTGATGGCCGCGTTAAAAGACAGCGGCTTGAAAATAGCCTTGATTGAGACACGTGAGCCTGCGTTATTGCCTGAAGATGATAGTTGGGATAGTCGCGTGTATGCGATTAGCCCGGGCAGTGCGGGCTTTTTACAAAGCTGTGGTGTATGGCAGCGAATGGACGTCGATCGTATTACACCCGTTTATGATATGGCCGTGTTCGGAGACGATAATAGCGCTCAAATTAGCTTCAATTCATATGAAATGGGAGTTTCAGAATTGGCCTTCATCATTGAAAATCGCCAAATGCAAACGGCTGTGTGGGAAGAACTCGAATCTGCTGACGAAGATATTGAAATAATCTGCCCGGCTAAATGTACCTCTATTGTATGGCATGATTCGCATGTCGAAATACAACTTGAAGATGGCCGGTTGCTTGAAACCGCATTAGTTGTTGGTGCCGATGGTGTAAATTCCTGGGTGCGTAAACAAGCCGGGATTGAGGTTTCACGGCATTCTTATCACCAGATTGGTGTGGTGGCCAATTTTGACGCACAGCATTCTCATCGGAATATTGCCCATCAGTGGTTCAGGCGTGATGGAGTATTGGCATTATTACCGTTACCCGATAAACGCGTTTCAATGGTATGGTCAACCACAGAAGAACATGCAAAGCAGTTGCGCGAATTGTCTGTAGAGGATTTATGTCAGCGAGTTGCAGAAGCTTCTTCGCATACCCTGGGAGAATTGCAGTTAGTCACGCCGCCGCTGGGTTTTCCGCTTAATTTTGTGCATGTAAAGAATCTGATTAAACCCCGCTTGGTGTTAGTAGGTGATGCGGCACACGGTATTCATCCGCTGGCCGGTCAGGGTGTTAACTTAGGCTTGCGCGATACGCGAGAACTTGCAGCACAAATGAATGCACGCGGTTTACAGTCAGACTGTGGAGATTTTACATTGCTGCGTCGTTACGAGTGTGCGCGTAAGGAGGATATTCTTGCGCTGGAAGCGGTAACCGATGGGCTGCAAAAATTATTCGGGAATTCTGATCCAACTGTTGCACGTCTGAGAAACTTGGGACTTGAGATCACCAATCATTTACCGTTGATTAAAAATCGTCTGATGCAACATGCGTTAAATTAAATTTACTTAATTGGAGTTTTTATGGTCATGCACCTGAAGTTGTTCATTTTAATCTTGGTATTATGTTTTTTATCTGGTATGGGTTGGGCGAAAGAAGAAGCGATTAAAGAAGCGATACAGCCTCATTTTGAAGGTGCCAAAATAGAGAGCTTGAAGAAAACACCTTATTTGGATTTATATGAAGTCGTTGTGGGGGGGGAAGTATTTTATACCGACGAGAACGTAGATTACTTCTTTTTTGGTCATGTGATCGATACCAAAACTCGAGTCAGCTTAACCAATGAACGTTTAGAGGAAATCAAAGCGGCACGACGAGTGTCTTTGGATACTTTGCCGCTTGAACATGCCATCAAGGTTGTGAGAGGCAATGGCGAACGCCAGTTGATCATTTTTACCGATCCTAATTGTCCATACTGCAAACAACTGGAAAAAGAGTTGCTTGATATTACCGATGTGACAATTTATAACTTGTTGTACCCGGTGTTGAACGGTTCTGCAGAACTATCAAAAAATATTTGGTGTGCAGACAATCAAATTAAGGCGTGGGAAGATTTCATGTTAAGAGGTGTTGCCCCAAAGGCCAAAGATTGTGAAACGCCACTACAGGCATTGGTTCAATCGGGCCAACAGAACAAAGTAACCGGTACACCGACATTGATTTTCGCAGATGGCTCAATTGTCGGTGGAATGATTCCGGCTAGTGCGATTGAGGAGAGATTGATGCATGTGGGGGAGGTTGGTATTTCCCAGCCTTAACATTGCAAGAATCCATATCTGTTGTCAGAAACTTTTTAACAGATAGTGTTTGGGTAACCTAGCCATGCTTAATGTGCTACAAAGACTGTCTTCGGTGTTTCATTATCCTGGAACAAAACCTTGTTGCAGCGTAGTAGATAGATATTGTTCGTTCAGACAAGAACTCGATAGCAGAAAACGAATGAGTCGGGTGTGGCGTCGGATGGCAGTGTCAATTTTAATCAATTTTAGGCGTTACGTTTCGACATAAACACGAGCTAGCCTTAATATTGCACCAGTTGCTGGAATTTTAACGCCGAGTTGTTTTGAATTGAGCGTGCTAGCGACCGGAGGCGCAGTTATTCTGCGCTAACGGGCGCATGTGCGTTCAATTCAAACAGAGCAAGTTAAAAACCGGCAAGTGAAACTTTGGGTACAAACTGTATCTTTATCAAAATTGCTAAAAACCAACAAGTATAAGGCTTGCAAGCTAAAATATAGCGTACTGGTGCAATATTCAGGCTAGTTCAGTTGCCCTGTAAGCAAGGCGCCGTATGGTTTATATAGGCGAGTGGTGAAAATTAGCAAACGTATCAGATTGAGTCGCCAGTGTTGAAATTGGTGCGATCAGCAAATAGATCCAGTCGTTGTTCCTTGATCCTAAATTCCTCAGTTGATCGCTACAAAAACAATCAACCTGATGAAATTACAAATAATATTTTTAATATGATACATACCTTTTGGGTGAGCTTCGCTATGATGTTTATAGCACGCTATTTTTTCATTTTAGCTGTGTTGCAATTCGTTGCAATAACTCGTTATTACTCCTCATTGCGCCTTGCCAAAAAGAAAAAATATCGCACTCTAAACACCATTCAACTGAGGGTTTTAGGTTAAAAAGTTGGAGAAGAGAGGGTTGGTGTGTCAAATGTAAGGCTAGATCCCTCCAAAGCCTTCTTTCAATATGGGGTGAGCTATATATGACTTTAAGACCCTCTCTATGGTTTTGGCGTGTAAGCTAAGTTTTTATGCCAAAAATCAACAACATAATTTATTCTGGCGCGTAATAATTCACGGTACTCAGGTAAGTCACTCAGATGCACCCATCGGCATTCAATAATACCTTCTTTTACCTGCGGATCTGTATCGTCATCATTGCCGTCATAATCAATCAGATACCAGTGAGTCTTCTTTAGATACTTGATGTTATTATGTCTGGTCGTGTGCCAGGTTGAAACCAGTTTTGCCTGAATCGTTAATTTCTTAATATTTAAGCCTGTTTCTTCTTGGACCTCACGTAAAGCTGTTTCTTCCCTGACGCTGTTTTCTTCAATTCGGCCTTTCGGCATATCCCATTTTCCTCGTTTAAACATGAGCAAAATATGATGGTTACGATTACAAACCAAGCCACCAGCAGCCTCGATAACCGGGAGGTCAATGGCATCACTCAGGGTTAGTATTTTAAATTTTTTCATAACTTTGTTACATTGTGCTATTTTCCAAATTAATAAGTTAATTCCTCTGATTTTTTAATATCTTCCGAGTTTAATTCTTCGCCCATTAAAGGATGGGCTGTCTATCTTCAAGTAGCTTTTGGTATTCTTGTCCCTGCCCTTAAACGTAGTTCTTTATTGTGTCCCCATCACTCAAAAACTTACCACCCCAAAGCTGTTTTTTAACATGAGGACACAAACGAAATACTTCAAGCGCTGTAATTCTCTTTATCGCTGTCACCAGTTTGGTTTACGGTGTATGTTGGAACAGATTGCTCCAGAAAAAGAACATGATCATCATCTGTTCCAATTTCCAGAAATTTTAGCTGGTAACGATCTTCGGTTTCAAAATACACATCCTGCAAAGTCCATCGTCCGCACACACCAAATACAGCGCACCGATGTTTCGCCGGAAATGACAGATGCTAAAGTAATGCCGTAATATTATGGCCCTTATGAATGTATTTGCTCACGCGAAAATTCTACGCTCCAAGGTGCGGAAAATAAATCCCAAAGAGATTAAATTCTGGCAAACGAAATGACAAAGCATAAACATGGTTTGCAGAAATCTCTAATCCCACAATCTGTATATTGCAGCATAACCTAATTTGTCGATAGTACATTTTAGTTCATGTCGATATGGCTCCGTAAATACCTTGTTACGATATTTCGGAAACCATACAAAAAGGTACGTCAATATGAATAGGTAATGATTATTTCTCTGCAGTTCCATAAATTGGCTCTGACACAGAGTTTTTTACTGCTAGATCATTTCACCGTACCCTTCTTGACTTTCGTATCCTTTTTGACTTTCGTATCCTTTTTGTCCTTTTTGTCCTTTTTGTCGTTTTTAGCTTTTTTCTTATTTTTCTTGGCCTCTTGAATACCTTTTTTCTCCGCTGCTTTTTGAGCTGCAGTTTTCTTGGCAGTTTGTTCAGCGGTAAATTGCTTTAACTGTGAGATCGCTTCCTTCAGGCGTTCTTCAGCTTTTAGTACTGCTTCGCTAGCTTCCTTGGCTTGTAAGATAGCCTTACTGGCACGCCCTTCTGACTTTTTAGCGGCCAGTGATGCTTTCTCGATGGCCTTTTGAGATTTCTCAATTTTCTTTTTTATAGACTTTTTTTGCTCTTTTTCAGACTTGTTTTTTTTACTCATAGTTTTCCTTTATTATAAATAGAAAATTTCGTATAGACGTCTATAGATATTATAGATGGTCTTAATGCTGGTTGACGATTTTCCGTTCAGCATGCTTATTATGCGCTTTCAGCCTGACTATAATAGTCAGTAGTTTCATCCTTCTCATGGATGTTTTTCGCTGACCCGGCAATAAGAGGGTCTAATCTACCTACCACATCCTGATCTTTGTCGGGATAATTCAATAAGCTCAAAAAGTGGCGCATGCAGTTAACACGTCCTCTTTTTTTATCGTCTGACTTTATCACTGTCCAGGGAGCATCATTGGTATCTGTATGAAAAAACATCTCTTCTTTGCTCTTGGTGTAGTCTTGCCACTTACTCAGGGAAGCCAGATCAACAGGACTCAATTTCCATTGTTTGAGTGGATCTTTTTGGCGAGACTTAAAACGACGAAATTGTTCTTCACGACTAACAGAAAACCAATATTTAAATACAATTAGACCCGAGTTTACTAACATTCTTTCAAGTTCTGGCGTCTGGCGTAGGAACTCTAGATATTCTCGGTCATTACAGAAACCCATCACCCTTTCCACGCCGGCACGGTTATACCAGGAGCGATCAAATAACACGATTTCACCTTTGGATGGAAGATGCTGAATGTAACGCTGGTAGTACCATTGATTTCGTTCTCGAGCATTTGGTTTCTCAAGTGCTATTACTTTAGCACCACGAGGATTGAGGTGTTCTGTGAAACGTTTTATAGTCCCCCCTTTACCAGCAGCATCTCGACCTTCAAAAATGACGACTACTCGTTGCTTGGTATTTTGAACCCAACTTTGGGCTTTAAGCAACTCAATTTGCAATAGGTGCTTTTCTCGCTCATATGTGACAACTTCCATCTTATGTTTGTAAGGAAAGGAGCCATCTTCATTCCAAGCTATCCTCCGATTCTTAGCATCTAAATCAAATTTTATCTTAATCTTATTTTCTTTCTCGCCACCTTTGAAATCTTCTGCCTTCTTAACCATAATACGAACCTTCAACCTCCCATGGAGTACTGCCCACTATTAAACTCTAGAGCACCTAAAACGCCTTATTGTATCGCCTTAGATGTGATGCAACCACACCAATCCAGTATGTTGTCAGGATAAATCCATGAAATTTGATCTATATCAAATAGCATTCAAAATTGACCCATATTAGGGTTTGATATTGCCCCCCATTCTAATCCAATCAACGGGATCAGAGTAACTGATTTCTAGTGCTATCCTGGTCTAATTCCATGGTGAATTCAAGTTCAAAGTGCAACACTGTCAATCAGCGTCGAAAAGTTTCCACTTGGCTTGGTAGATTAATTGAGACCTTTGCAAAACCCGCCCCTTAAGATTTAAGAAAGGGGCCACATTCAACACTCTATTAGAAGTTCTGGAAGTTCTAGGGACGCATCACTTAATTCCTTGTGTCATTAAATGATGTGTCCCCAGATTTCCAGAGTAACACAGGACAAATATCCTGTTAAGTCAGGTCAAACATCCCGCTAAACTAGGTCCAGATTGACTATAGCATTCAGTTACTCCAGCACATACAATGCAAACACTTTAAATTCTTTGACCTATTACTTTTAGAAAGCGACTGAGGTTTAGTGACTATTTCAAAAGTGCGCAGTATTCTGCACCAAGTGAAATCCTTTTTTGTAAAAAAAGGGGTTAATTATGGACTCACAAATCGATAATGGATTTTTTCGACTCATTACAACATTTATATTCTGAGGATGACTTGCAATACATTATTGAGATAAACAAGATTTATTCTCAGATAAAAACGAATGGCACCGCGTGGTCATGTATCGCAAGTTGGCTGAAATTGCAGGCGAATACCTGAAGAAGGGTCTCTAAATTTATATTGAAGGTAGGCTTTAAACACGGAAATGGACGGATAAGTCTGGTGCTGATCGCTATACGATAGAAGTGGTCGCTACAGAAATGAAAATGTTGGGCAATCAGTCAAGTAACGGGAATTTTGATTCAAATAACGGAAGGGGCAATGCTACGCAGACAAATCAATCAGGCCCAGTAAAGTAAAGGTGGGAGCGGTTTTGACGATATAGATGATGACGTGCCGTTCTGACCATTATGGTCTAAATGATCCGTAATAGAGTGTGTACTCACCACGCACATATTTATAATTAACGACAGGAGCAACAACAGCAATGGACTTAATACTTATTATTATCGTTAGCGTACTCTTTGCCGTGACCACTGTTTTAGGCTACTTTTATTTCAAACCCAATATTGCTCTGTCTAACTTAGACAGAGCAATTGAAATTGCTTATCACGATGATAATCGTAAACTCTATCTTGAAGAGAAATACAAGCTTTTGAACCCATTAACGCTGGATAGAAACATCTTAAATCCATTTAAATGGACATTCGATAGCATGTTTCCGGGACTGAAAGAGTATGAGAAGAATGGTAAAGAGCCCGGGTTTACTACCGAACGCGATCATACCAAGGATCAACTTCTTGAGTTACTTTAAAAAATGGACAGCAATGCGAGAGCTGGTATAGCGATCCCTGAAAAATGGGTGAATGAATTAAATATGATAGAAAAAACCTAAGTAACAATTATACGCGAGTAAAAATGAGCGCTAGAGAAATGATATCTGATGAAGAAATAAAAAGAGTCCACGCTAATGCAAATTTTGGCGGTATGGATAAATGAGATGTTGTAAATCTAGCCCCAATAAAATCAATGGGGTCACCCATTAGCCTGCCCCTGTCAATAGTACAAATGATCCCCTGCTGCAAAACAGCATTAAAATTTAAATCAATCCACCGTCATTATAAATCTCGCGCCCGTTATATCATTATCTCCGGCATCGGACTCACATGTTCCGCACCAGTCACCCATCTGGATCAAGGCAAGTATCTCTGTTAATTTTAGCCCCTGGCACCTTGGTGCCCCACATAATTCTCGGTACCAAACCGTGTCCAAAATATTGTTTACAGAATCAATGGTTCAGTTTTAACTGTCCAGACCCTATGCAGCTCACGGTTTGGGCGAAACGTAAAAAACGATGGCCGGCCAAGATGTCCAATCAGAGCTTATGGTTTAGTGTCGCGCATCAATTCTGTTAGCCAGCATTCATTGCATTTAATCAATTAATGCTGGCAGAAAGGCAACATTACACACCGCTTTCCTTACACTTCATACTAAGCAGGTCCTCAGGAGTTTTTGTAAACTCAAGGATGTCTGCGAAGCAGGCACCCGAAGGGTTTGTCCTTGAATTTACAAGAATTCTAGGGACGCATCACTTAATTCTCAATGATTCATCCTGCCTGCCCACTTTCTTCCAAGGAATCTCAGGGACACAATATTTAACTATCATTTGATTTTAGACTTGGTCTCTTTTTTTCCAGATCTTTTAATAAGTCAGGCTTGTAAGTTGTGGTAACTTAGCAACTCCAGCCAAAGGACTGAGTTTTCAGGATAATAAATAAACTATATTAATGGATTAAGCCATGTCATCAATCAAATATTTCATTGCCGTTGTTGCATCATCACTGTTTTTTGCCACTACAGCCAGCGGACAAGCTCTGGATTTGAGAACAGGCCAAGCCAATATTACAGGCGAAGATGAGATCACCTTGGAACATTTGTTCTTTGATAATAATTTTTATAATGCAACCATTCGATTAAATCTGGATGGTACCTATCAGGTCAATCAGGTTGAAACATTATCCTTAACACCTACAGCTGTTTATCAAGTTACTTTTACTAGTACCTGGAGCCAACAAACGCATCCCTATGAATACCCTGTTGCTTTATCACATTTTTCCGGATTAATTGGTGCAACACATAATGCCCTGGCTGATTTCTGGCAATTGGGAGAGGTTGCGACAAGTGGCATCGAAAGTATGGCTGAAACAGGCAGTAAATCACTGCTTATCACTGAAATTAATACTCAAATTGATATGGGCAATGCCCAACACTTATTATCCGGTGGCGGTATCGGTAGCTCTCCCGGAGAGGTTAAATTAACGTTTGAGATCAGTCAACAACATCCTTTTGTTACGTTGGTTTCTATGATTGCACCCAGTCCCGATTGGTTTGTTGGGGTTTCTGGCTTGCCTTTGATTGCTAATGGGCAATGGTTGGAGCAGTTGGTGGTGCCGTTATTTGCTTATGATGCAGGTACAGATAGTGGCGCACTCTACACATCACCGAACAGTGATACCCTACCAAGAGCCAGTATTCAAAGAATCGAATTACTCCCCTTTTTAGTTGATAGTGAGGTTCCTAGCATTGGAACATTCACATTTGATCGAATAGACTAGTGTGTATTCAGGTCATGCTACAAGCTGTTATCGGTAATTTGAAGTTCCACGCGGGGAATTGCACATTAACCCCAGCGGCGACAGCAGCGGCAACAAGGTCAGGTCTATATATGTAGACTATAGATCTAGACCTAATGGAATGGTCCGCCCCACTTCCTAAACGGCTTCAAAAGAGCCAAGATGTTACTTTCATAAACAACATCAAATAGAAGTGAGGCAAACCATGAAAGATTGTAGCGTAAAGAGAGCAATTAAAGTGTTAGGAATTGACTTGGCGAAACAGAGTTTTCAACTGCATGGAGTCGATGAATTTGGTAAAACTGTGCTGCGTAAGAAGTTAAATCGGAGCAAACTAACGGCCTTCATTGCCAAGTTATCTCCTTGTTTAATTGGACTTGAAGCATGCGGCGGCGCACATTATTGGGTGCGCACATTTACAAAGTTTGGGCATAAAGTACGAATGATTGCGCCTCAGTTTGTGAAGCCTTACGTCAAATCCAACAAGAATGATGCGGTAGATGCAGAAGCGATTTGTGAAGCAGTTCAGCGTCCCAACATGCGTTTTGTGCCGAACAAAAGTATTGAACAACAAGATATCCAGAGTATGCACCGAATTCGTAGTCTGTTGGTATCTAGGCGAACAGCACAGGCAAACCAGATTCGTGGGCTGTTGCTGGAATACGGCATCATCATACCCAAGGGGATTGCTTATATCAGAAAGGCAATACCAGAGTTTCTTGAAGATGCTGAAAACAACTTAACTTCAATATTTAGGGAGTTACTCAGCGAACTCTATGAAGAAATGGTGCATCTTGATAGACGAATTGACTCGCTGGAAAAGAAATTGCAATCAATCAGTTTGCAGAATAAAGACTGCCAACGACTGCTCACCATACCTGGTGTGGGTTTGCTAACTGCCACAGCCATGGTCGCGGCCGTTAGCGACATCAAGGTATTTAAGAACGGTCGTGAACTAGCAGCATGGCTGGGGTTGGTTCCAAGGCAACATTCTACTGGCGGCAAATCAATCTTGATGGGTATTAGTAAGCGAGGAGATAATTATCTGAGAACACTGCTAATTCATGGTGGAAGAACGGTCGTTCGGGTTGCCAATAAATACAAAGATAAGCGTAATCGGTGGATCAGTGAACTCGATCAACGGCGGGGCAAAAATATCTCAGCTGTCGCGGTAGCCAACAAAAATGCGCGTATTGCGTGGGCGTTGCTGAGTAAAAATGAAAACTATGATGCAGTGGTTGGATAGACATGGGCACGATAATCATCATTAGCATGAAAAAGCACACCCTCGCCGGGCAGCAGGGGCCGGAAGTTTCCGGCTCCCGCCTTAAAGGGTCGTATCTGGTTTGGGTAAATCAAGGACTACTCGACACAAGTGTCTGCGTTCCTCCTTGACTTACCCAAACCAGATGTTGAAAAATAAAGTAGAACAGTTGTTGAAACAATAAAAGTGTTATTAATTGTTAGCAAAGAATTGCGTGGATAAGATTCAAGTGATGGCATAAAAGGTAACACCTGCATTCCTATGAACCTGCTAGGGTCAGGGGCCCATTGAGGCCGAAGACCTGTTGAGGCGGGAATGTGCGGATTCCATCAGGGCCAGAGGTATTATTTGAACCTCATCCCAAGGCCGGATATATGGATGCTTTATTCTTTTTGTCAAACAGTGAATTTTTTCTTGCAATATGGGGCGGACCATATATG
>JAJFJJ010000123.1 GCA_021774195.1 Nitrosomonas sp.
TTTGGGTGAGCCACGCTATGATGTTTATAGCACGCTATTCTTTCATTTTTGCTGTGTTGCAATTCGTTGCAATAACTCGTTATTACTCCTCATTGCGCCTTGCTAAAAGGAAACAATATCGCACTCTAAACACCATCCAACCGAGGATTTTAGGTTCAATGCAAAGCAGCATAGCGTTTAAATTCCAGTAATCGGTGCAATCTTCAAGCCCGCAACTCCATAGCTTCGACATTAAACCCAATGCTATACTCAAAGTTTTAACAATAGCTTGGAAGATCCTATGAAAAAAACCATTACCCTCCTGACTTTAGCCATCTTTAGTTTTGGATTAATTGCTTTTGATGCAGAAGCCAGACGTATGGGTGGCGGTAAAAGTTTTGGTAAACAACGTCATTCTTTAAATCAACAAGCACCACAGCGCCCAACACAACCACCCGCTTCATCACCTGCAGCACCTGCTGGTAGCAAATGGGGCGGTGCACTGGCTGGATTAGCTGCAGGCGGATTATTGGCAGCACTGTTTATGGGCGGCGCATTTGAAGGCATTAATATGATGGATATCATCATGTTAGCCTTGTTAATAGGCGTCATTTTCTTTGTGATTCGCATGTTGCGAAAACCCAAAACCGAGGCCGCATCTCAATCTATGCAGTATTCCGGGATGAACACTAATACGCAAGACAATAATACCAATCTCTCATCATTTGCAAATACTTCGTCAGCTGAGAGCCATACAGACAGTTATCAACCGAATATCCCAGCAGATTTTAAAGTGGAGCCATTTCTACGCAATGCTAAGCTTTCATTTATACGGCTACAAGCTGCGCATGATATTGGTGACGTTAATGATATTCGTGAATATACCACGCCAGAAATGTTGGCAGAAATCAGCCTGCAAATAACCGAACGTGGTGATGTGCAACAAAAAACCGAAGTGATGTTTCTCGACGCAAATTTATTGGATGTAGAAACAAGTGACGATGAAGCGATTGCGAGTGTGCGCTTTACTGGACAATTACGTGACCTACCCGATGGTGAACCAGACGAATTTGATGAGATCTGGCATGTCCAGAAAGATCTCAAAGATTCGAATTCTACTTGGTTGTTAGCAGGCATTCAGCAAACTTCTGATATGGAGTAAAGGTTCTTGACCGATCAAACAATCATTTGATCGGTCATCCGAAAAACCCCGCTATAGTGAAACAACACAAAGCAGAACACGGATTAACCTGACTGCTAAAAAACCTACCATTTCTGTATTTAGCTGAATTTGGCAAACAAATTACTACACAGCAAAAGAGGAACAACAACATCACAGCGTGGTCCATCACTTAGGTGGATGGTATAAACAAGATATGTAACAAGTCAGTGTATTGCGGCAACTGTTCTGGTTACCCTTAGAATTCATTAGTTTAAGGCACAAAATTTGCATTTACACGTGCAAATAATCATTTTGTAACACAGAAATGGTGAATTCCAGGGGCAAGCTAAATAGCTACCAAGAGATTAATTTTATTAGACTGGCTATCATTGAAAACGACCAACTGAGGGTTTTAAGATAAACAATATGAACTCGCCTGCTGACACGACCGATCAAACTACGCGCTATAAAGCTGTACGCAAAGTAACGCTGATTGGATCTTTGGTCGACTTTTTATTAGGCGTAGCCAAAATTACTGTTGGCTGGCTGGCAAATTCACAGGCGTTAATTGCAGATGGCATCCATTCTTTTTCCGATCTGTTGACCGATTTTATCGTACTGTATGCGGCCAAACATTCTCATAAAGCTGCCGATGAGGACCATCCGTATGGCCATGGCCGTATTGAAACATTAGCAACAGTTGGGTTAGGAATTGCGCTGATCATTATTGCGATTGGCATCGCTTACGATGCGCTACGGCGACTGAATGAACCGGCTATTTTGTTAGTGCCTGGTTTATTGGCATTAATTGTTGCCATTGTGTCGGTGCTTGCAAAGGAATGGGTTTATCGCTTCACTATGGCTGCCGCACGACGTTTACGCTCGGAAATGTTAATGGCAAATGCTTGGCATAGCCGATCAGATGCCATTTCTTCTATTGTCGTTGTGATCGGTGTTGCAGGCGCCATGTATGGCTACCCCTACCTGGACGCGGTTGCTGCAGTTGTGGTGGCTGTTATGATTGCCAAGATCGGTTTTGATTTAGTCCGCTCTAGTAGCAAAGAACTTATTGATACGGCACTTGAATCAGATAAAATCAATACCATTCGCGAACATATTTTTGACACGAAAGGTGTCCGTTCCATCCATATGTTACGCTCGCGTAAAAGTGCGGGGAATGCTTTCATTGATGTGCATATTCAAGTGGACCCTCGGCTGAGTGTCTCTGAAGGACATCAAATCGGTGATGCAGTGCGTCGACGTTTAATGAATGAAGTCGATTCCGTCACTGATGTCACAGTACATATTGACCCCGAAAATGACGAAACAAATTCTCCCTGTGACAATCTGCCTTTCCGCGAAGAAGTGCTGGATGAGTTGAAACGATGTTGGCCGCAATTACCCGTTTCAGCGGTTGAGGATGTCACTTTACATTTTTTATCTGGCGAGATACATGTTGAACTGGATTTACCGATCAGTATCTTGCATGACACAAAAGAAGCCAAACCCTTGGTGATGGAAATCAAGCAAGCCGCATCATCATTATCTTACGTTAGTGATATACAAATTCGTTTTAAAGCTTAGCCCCGTTATATATTTGTCAGTACCAAGCATACTTAAACGTCTGACAATCATACGGGCATTCCCCCAATCAGCTTTTAATACACAAAGTACCTTATTGGTTGGGTTGTCAATACCGGTTAAAATTGACCACGTTAGTTTGTGAGTTTTCACACATATCTAAACATAATCAAATGATACATTCTTAGCAGCTGGTATTTATATCTAATAAAAACAGCTTCTTGCACAATCCGTTGCAAGGTTTCGATATTATTCAAATAAGGACAACAAGATGATAAAAAAATTATCTATGGTAGTTATTTTGGCTGCTTCAAGTTTGATGGTTGGAACTATTTTTGCAAACCCGGTTGGAACTACTTCTGCAAAACCGATTGCAACTGATTTGCCGAGCAGCACTTACGTTGTTAAGGATGGCCTCAAGTGGACATGGGCATCCCCAGTTAATATTGAGTTTTTTGGTTTCAATGTGCTTTCCGCTCCCAGCTTTCATCCTGGCTGGCGTTTTGCAACCGATGATGAAATGGCAAATATGCCTACTTTAGCTGATTTTGGTGGCGGATCTATTCAGTCTGTAGTATATTGGAATTCATTCTATACGCAAGTTAATGTGGATAATTTTATTAGCGGTTATGTAGCTAGTACATGGGGACATTCATTTTATGAAACATTCTATGTCTCACCTGTTCCAGAACCAGAAACCTATGCCATGCTGCTGGCTGGATTAGGATTGTTAGCTTTTACCGCGCGCCGCAGAAAACAAAATATTTAATCTAATTTAGCTTATCTCAAACTAATCCGCTTATACAGCGGATTTTTTATTGCCAGGTCAGCAACGTTGTTGATCGGTATCTGGCCAGAGTTTGGCTATCGCTTCCCAGAATCCTAGTGCGTCATCGCCGGTAGCCTTTAAACGGGTAATTGTTGCTCCCGGTGTATTTAATAGAATGGTCCACCCCACTTCCTAAACGGCTTCAAAAGAGCCAAGATGTTACTTTCATAAACAACATCAAATAGAAGTGAGGAAAACCATGAAAGATTGTAGCGTAAGGAGTACAATTAAAGTGTTAGGAATTGACTTGGCGAAACAGAGTTTTCAACTGCATGGAGTCGATGAACTTGGTAAAACTGTGCTGTGTAAGAAGTTAAGTCGGAGTAAACTAACGGCCTTCATTGCCAAGTTATCTCCTTGTTTAATTGGACTTGAAACATGCGGCGGCGCACATTATTGGGTGCGCACATTTACAAAGTTTGGGCATAAAGTACGTATGATCGCACCTCAGTTTGTGAAGCCTTACGTCAAATCCAACAAGAATGATGCGGTAGATGCAGAAGCGATTTGTGAGGCAGTTTAGCGTCCCAACATGCGTTTTGTGCCGAATAAAAGCATTGAACAACAAGATATCCAGAGTATGCACCGAATTCGTAGTCTGTTAGTGTCTAGGCGAACAGCACAGACAAACCAGATTCGTGGGTTGTTGCTGGAATACGGCGTCATCATACCCAAGGGGATTGCTTATATCAGAAAGACAATACGCCACATTCAACCTTCAATTTCCCCGAGTGTTGTTTGAATTGAACGCGCTGGCAAATAACCGTTTCTGACAATTATTGCTTTGTTTTTATTACATCTTAGTGAATCATACCGTTTAATAAAGCCTGATACTTCCGCATCAATGGCTGCAGCCAACATTCTACGTGCGCCTTCTTGTAACGGATCATTCTGCTGTAGCTTATTCAGCATATAAACATGTTCCCGACCATTATGGTATTTTCCTTTTTTAGGATGGACCTTGAAGGATATTTATCAACAGATCGCACCACTCACTTCTTTTTTACACCAGAAATGGTCATACCTCTGTGAGTTTTCTCACATACCCATATTTAATGGAACGATAAACTCTAAGTAACCAATATTTTCATTTCATGAAAATATATTTTTACAATCAGTTGCAAAGGTTCAATATTATTACAATAAAAACATTCAGATGAACAAAGAATTATATGTAGCAATGTCTTTTGTTGTTTCAAGTTTGGTGGTTGGAACTACTTTTGCAAACCCGATTGCTAGTGATTTACCAAGCAACACTTACGTTGCTAAGAATGTCTTGAAGTGGACCTGGGCATCCCCGGTTAATGAAGAGTATCTTTTGGATAATGTGCTTTCTACGTATAGCTTTCATCCTGGCTGGCGCTTTGCAGCCGATACTGAAATATTAAATTCGCCAACTTTCGCTGACTTTGGTGAGGGTGCTATTCAGTCCACAGCGTATTGGAATGCCAAGTTCACATCTATTAATGTAAATGATGTTAGTGCCAATATTGTCGCTAACACATGGGGGCATGGTCGTTCTGACACAGTCTATGTCTCCCCTGTTGCAGAACCGAGTACCTACGCTATGCTACTGATTGGATTGGGGTTGCTTTGCTTTTCCGCACGTCGTAGAAAACGAAACAAACGCTAATCTGATTGTAATTAGTAAAATGTGAATTTATACCTAAGGCTTCACTTGCCGTCTTTTAACTTCCCCTATTCAGAATTGAGCATACACACCCTCTATGCTGTAGAAAAACTGCGCCTCTGGATCGCAAGCACACTCAATTTAAAACAATTCAGCGTTTAAATTCCTGCAACTGGTGCGATTTTCAGCCTAACGTGACCGACCACCCGGAACTGCGACAATTTGTCACATTGATACTCACGCCATATTCAAATAGCATCCATTAGATTTACATATAGAAACTAGACTGCATACATTGGCGTCATATCAATGGGCCTTCTTTAGAAAAATTTTCGGAGCATCTTTGAATAAATTTATTTCCCTTTCTACAGTAATGTTTTTACTTTTTGCTAGCGTTACAGCTATAGCTCACGAGGGTGCACCGAATATGGCGTTTAGATGGCACGATGGCAATATTGAAGTGGATACCGCACGTCAGGGTAGAGTGCTAGGAGACCATACAGCATTTGTTGTCCCTTTTACTGATACATTCACTCCCTATCGCATGGGAGACGCCGGATTTACCGGTTCAGGTTTCGACCAAGGGGGCATAGTCGCCTATCAAACCGAAAGTACGTTATTGAAATGGTCAGAAGCGCAATCACAGTGGTTGCACGAAGGGTTCGAAGAACAAATAATCATCAGCCGTCTCGCGGATGAAAATATAGTAACGGAAGAAGAAGGCAATGGATTGCAAGGATTTATTGCAACATTGATAACTGGCACCAGCTTCGAAGCCCACCCTACTTTTCAAATACAAAAACCGGATGGTTCTTTACCTGACGATGGTGCCTATATGGTTTTCGTCAATATTTTAGGGCTTGATGAATCAGGTGAACATATTCTCTACCAACCCTCTGCACCATTTGCATTAGTTTTTCATATTAATGCACAAACAGGCTTTGATCGTTTAGCGCTTGCTCAAACGTTACAAGTGGTGCCGGAAGTCCAATTAAATGATTACAATCGCATGGATACGCTATTTGATTGGGCGGAATCACAATTTAATGAATTATTCCCACATCCGGTAGAGAGTCGTTTTATCTCAGGATTCTATGCGCGTTGCTATGATAATTCGGTTTGTGTCGGTAGCAAGGACGGCAAAATCTATACTGCTGGCGGCGTTCTTGGTGAAATCGCCGAGCATGGTTCGATAGAAAATTTTTATCAAACAGCGGGGCTTTAATGCAGGCTATGCCAGCGCACTTACATTATATTTTTCTGCTGGGTTTGATTGTTTTTTTTTTGAACCCTGTATTCGCAAATGATCAAAGCGCACAAAGAGAATCAGCAACAGAAAATCAATCTAATGCCGAGCCTTCCAGTTCTAATCGTCAGCAAGCGCCTGTCCGATTTGAAACAATTACCATTGAAGCAGCTTCAGCACCTGCTGATCCAATACAAAAACTAGAAAGCCGAGAATTGCGTGTTCACACAGGCGAAACGCTTGGCAAAACACTGGAACGCGAACTGGGTGTCAATAACCTGTCCTATGGACCTGGCGTAGGTCAACCTGTCATCCGAGGCATGAGTGGTCCTCGAGTCAGAATCATGCAAAATGGGATCGGCGCACATGATCTTTCTGCTATGAGTCCCGACCTTGCCATTGCTTCTGAAACTATGTTAGCAGACAATATTACTGTGTTAAGAGGCCCAGCTACCCTACGCTATGGTGGCAATGCCATTGGCGGCATGGTTGACATTAAACATCAGCGCATCCCCGAAAAAATCCCACAGAATGGCCTTTCTGGCCGAATGGATTTTAGCTACAACCATAATTCTGCCGACAAAGCCGGCATGTTTGGTTTAGACGCGGGTAAGGGAATGTTTGCGCTTCATGTCGATTATTTTCGACGCGCTTCAAATAACACCCATATACCTGGGGCTGCCTTAGACGAAGCAGCAATCCGGCAACAATTCCAAGTTGAACCCAGCACGAATAGTGCCAAGGTCATTCGAAATAGTCACTCCAGTAGCCAGGGCGGCTCGATCGGACTATCTATGATTGGCAAGCATGGCCATATCGGCGGGAGTTATCATCAGATGGTCAGAAATTATGGTATTCCACCGGGTGTTCCAGGCCATAGCGAGGACGGGAGGAGCGGACAAGAAGCCATCAGGATTGATATGTCTCAGCGCCGCTATGATTTAGATGGTCTGTGGAAGACCTTTTGGCCGTCATTACCTAGAATCAACGCGAAACTGAGCTACATCGACTACGATCATAAGGATTTTGATAACAGCGTAACGGATAGAGATTCATCACTGACTCGTTTTAAGAATTCCGTCTGGGAGTCTCGTTTAGAAATGAATCATCAACGGGGGGAGTGGCTTGATGGTACATTTGGTATGCAATGGCAGAATCGCTCTTTCGCAGCGACAGGGATAGAAACATTCACGCCTGCCGCTAATGTTGATTCATTAGGGTTTTTTATTACTGAAACGGTGTTTATCACTGACCGTCTCGACTTTGAAATGGGCGCTCGTATCGAAAATCAAACCACAACCCCTAAAAACAATGAAATCAAATTGTCAGGCATTTCAGCAGCGTTACCTTTGCCGAATTCATTGAATTTTCTGACTTACTCAATCGCCGCAAGCTTAAATTATGAAATTCTTCCCAAAACCGCACTGTATTTAAGTTGGCAACGTGCCCAACGCGCGCCAGATGTACAGGAGCTGTTTGCATCTGGACCTCATTTTACAACGCGCAGTTTCGAAATCGGTCGCCTCAATCTTGATGCTGAGCAAACTAATCACTATGAATTAGGTTTACGTTATAGCGGCAATCAGGTCTCAATGCATGCTAATGGCTATTACAAATCAATACAAGATTTTATTTACTTAGAAAATCAAGGGACTTTTTTTAATTTAGCACCTGACCCACCCCGTTTTCAATTGGCTTGTGCCGATTTAAGAAATTGTTTACCTGTTTTTGGCTATCAGGCCAATACAGCAAATTTTGCAGGTTACGAAGCTCAGATTACCGCTCACCCTCGCTTGGGTTTAGCTGTCAACCCTCATATAACACTATTTTCTGACTATGTACGCGGTTGGTTTCAAAATGAAACGCTTGGAGATGTTCCAAGGCTTCCGCCACTCCGCTTCGGGGGTGAAATAGGATTTCAATGGACACAGTGGAAAGGTGGTTTACGTTATACCCATGCCCTAGAACAAAATAAACCCGGAGTTTTGGAAACCAATACACCAAGTTATCATCGACTAGATCTTGATTTATCTTACGATTGGAAAATGTCCGATAAGAGAAAAATTCTTTTCTTCGCCAAACTTTCAAATATGACCAACACGACCATAAGAAACTCCACTTCTTTTTTACGAAATTTTGCACCTGAAGCGGGTTTTAGCACAATAGTAGGGATGAGCGCATCATTTTAACCTAAAATCCTCAGTTGGATGATGCTTAGAGTGCATTGTTGTTTATTTTTGGCAAGGCGCAGTGAAAAGTGAACCAGTTCACAACGAAGTGCAACGCAGTAAAAGATAAAGAACAGTGTGCTATAAGCATCATAGCGTGGTTCACCTTTAAGGTGCGTAACATTTGATAAAATATTTATTTTATTTCATAAGACTAGCCAATGCTGAAGTGATCAACTGAGGATTTTGGGTTTAAGTACCCCTTCAACTTATACTCAATTTTAAATATGACTATCTTACTAAAAAAGTTTTCCGCCAATATTCTGACAAGCTCTCTTTTTAAACGACGCAATATTGCAATTAGTATTTTGATTGGCGTCTTGTTGTTGAGTTCGATGGCACTGTTCGCCGGTGAATTACATCAGCATATCGAGGTCAAGATTGTTGATCAACGGTTACAAGCAAGTTTTTGCCGTCCCGAAAAAGGGTGTAGTCTGGTAAAACCAGAAACCATCGGCTTACCTCCCGGACAAATGCCCATAGACCAACTAACCGGCACTCCAATTTATGTCTCAGAATTTAGTATCTTTCCTGACCGTACCGCAATCGATAGCCCAGGTTTCGAAGGACTCGAAGGCGATATGACACCCGGAGATCGGGTTCGATATTTAGCCAGTGGTCACTTAAGCTATTGGAATCCTGAAAAACATCAATGGTCATTGGCACCGGAAGGTATACAGATTCGTTTGGCTGGCGGTTTAGATTTAGAGCCTAATCAAGATTGCGGACAGGTAATTTGTATTCCTAAAACTATCGAAGGATTTACCTTATTTAACCGGGATGGGATAGAAAGTGCTTCATCACTCATTGTCGGTGAAGTCCGTCCCGATGGTTCTTTACATACGCATCTCGATTGGATTATTGAATCTAATCAAGGTACTCCGGATGCGTCAATTGGCGCTTACATGGTTGAGTTACAACTAATTAGCGACACAATCCCCGTACCCTCAGACACCTTGTGGATCATGTTTAATCATGGTTTAGCCTTAGAAGATTTTCAACAAGCCGTTGCGGGACGCGTACTGCAATCGAATACCGACACGGCATTAGCGGATCAATTATTTAGTTGGGCTGAGTCGAATTATCCGTCCCTTTTCCCACATGCGGCGACGTCATTCATAACACTTGGATTTTATGCACGGTGCTATGAGAACGGTGTTTGTGTGGCCGTGAAAGACAATCACATCTTTGCGGTGGGCGGTGAATTCGGCACCAATGTTGTCACCTTAGGTGAATTTGATGTAATGACAGCGCAAGCCGGACTTTAAATCAGCTCTGTTGGAGAAAATATACCAGAGTGTTGTATCCTCGAACTCCCGAAAACGCCCTGATTGTCTCTAACCCACCAGTTTTAGCTGGTGATGGTTGTATTGTTTAGTGCTTCTAGCCTGAAATGCACCAGTTGCTGGAATATTAACGCCGAGCTGTTTTGAATTGAGCGTGCTCGCGACCGGAGGTGCAGTTATTCTGCGCTAACGGGCGCATGTGCGTTCAATTCAAAACAGAGCAAGTTAAAAACCGGCAAGTATAAAGCTTGCAAGCTAAAATATAGCGTACTGGTGCAATATTCAGGCTAGCTATTTAACTTCTGACGGTAACGAATTCCCAACACCCCTAAGCCGAGGACTAAAAGGATATATGTAGATGGTTCGGGTATGGGGCTGACTGATGCCTGGAAGATTGCAGAGACGCCTGTTTCATTATTAAATAATAATTGACCACCTGAGGTCAAGATCGAAGGACTAGACCACTGTAGTAGACGACCAGAACCAGCGATAGGCCCGATACTTGACAGCATATCCCAAGTAGCAAACGCAGAATTATTTGGGCCATTAAACAGATCTGTTCCACCTATGCCAGCACGCGAATATCCGACCACTTGAACATTTTGGTTCACGAATGTTCGAGTTGGGGTAATCACTGTGAAATCACCCAAGCCATCTATGCTAATGACGGAGGATAAATGATCTAGAAAAAATCCCGAACCAAAACCTTGCCGGTCATCTGTGTTACCTAATGACTTGATTGAAAAATCTGCATTGTTAAATGGGGTGCCACCAATTGTTCCTGTTCCGCTGCCACTATGGGTAAACGTTACGGTAGCCGCAGACGTAGTCGTTACAAACGCTGTCATACTTAACAACAAAACGGCCACGAGCGTTGATAATCTATTTAATATATTCATTTTCAAACCTCTCTTTAATAGTTTTATTTCTAGAACGGTCAGTCAAAACCCTATAATAAATAAAGGTCTCTACTGACATTACACTTGTTTCTTCATTTCCTTTCAATTTGCTTATCTGTTTGCACGCTATTAGGCCACAACAATATAGCCCCAATATGCACGGAAGGAAAAGACAACCCCTTAATTTACCTACTAATTATAATTATATCGCCAGTTTAACCTAAAAACCGCATCAGTTGCTGGAATTTAAACGCTGAACTTCTCTTGTCAATCAGCGTTGAAAAGTTTCCAGTTTATTCGGCAGACAAATCAGTATTTATATTCTTTTCCGACGCTTTAACCTAAAATCCTCAGTTGAATGGTGCTTAGAGTGCAATGTTGTTTATTTTTGGCAAGGCGCAGTGAGGAGTAATAACTAGTTATTACAACGAAGTGCAACGCAGCAAAAGATAAAGAACAGTGTGCTATAAGCATCATAGCGTGGCTCACTTTAAGGGTACGTGGCATTTTACAAAATATTTGTTTTATTTCATAAGGCTAGCCAACACTGAAGTGTTCAACTGAGGATTTTAGGTTTAATCGATACTATTGCAGAATAATAGCAACGTTAAATATTGCGGCCCAGAACGCCTTCTAAATGCAGATAGAGAACCTATAGTTTTAGATTCTTAACACTATCACGTTGACTAAAATGTGCAGACCAATGCCTGATATTTTCACATTCAGTACCTAGGTCAATATCAACCCGCTTTGCGTGTATAAATGCAGCAAACAAAGTACAATCGGCAATTGTTGGCATATTAGCGATAACAAATCCTGAATTGTTCAGTGACTTATCAAGCATTTTTAAAGCAGACGGTAATTTGGTTTTTGCTACCTCTGCAATGGCCGGTACTTGTTGTTGCTTACTAAAGAACGCATGAGTGTGAAAAAATATTTTGGTGACGTTATGAAGTATATTTAACTCAATAAAACGTTCGGCTTGTCGCGTATAGGCTTGTTCTAACGGCGTATGGCCAGTCATGCATGGCTCCGGGAAAAGCGCCTCTAGATATTCCATAATTACTACAGATTCGGTCAAGTAAGTGCCATTATCTAACGCTAGTATTGGAACCGTACCATGAGGATTCTTTTTCAAGAAAGCTGATTCTCTATGTTCTCCGTTTCTTAAATCAATGTCTTCGAAAGGAATGGTTAAGCCTTTCTCGGCACAGTACAACCTTAGTTTTATTGGGTTTGGTGCCGAAGCGAAATCAAGTATTTTCACTTAAGAAACCGCGTAACTATTCAGCTTACCCCTAGAATCCATCATTTCTGTGTTACAAAATGATCATTTACACGTGTAAACTCACATTTTGCGCCTTGAACTGATGAATTCTAGGGGCAATCAGAACAGTTACCGAAATATACTGAATAATTA
>JAJFJJ010000124.1 GCA_021774195.1 Nitrosomonas sp.
ACCAGCTTATTAACCACACGTGGTCGACCAACTGTTAATATTTTTTTGAGTGATGGCGCGTCATCTATCAGTGCTTGGTAATGTTGAAGTGGTTTATCTTCACCACTGCTGTCTAGATAAGTTTTTAATACGCGTGTCTCAGAGTCGTAAAGTGTGATGGCAATACGTGCAATAAAATCGAATTTTTTATTTATGGCACAATGCGCACTAATAAGTTTGTCTTTTAAAGGTATATGTTTGTTTAAATCTTCAAGTAAATCACGGTGATCAAACATATTAGGCAGTTTTTTAATAAGAAATAGATAGTGAAAGTATTTTAATCTAGGATTCTTAGAAACAATTGATAAAGTAAATGTGGATTTCTTGTTTAATTTAGTGGAAAACTATTTGTTAATGCGTTAATTGGAATTATTGTTGATGGACTGGTATACTCGCGTCACATTAATGACGCATCAATACTTTTATTTTGTTTAGAAGTCTGTTGTGCAAGGTACTTGGCGAAGTGACATACACGTAGAGTACAGAGTAAGTAGCGAAAATATGACGTTGTTTTAGTTTTTAAAAGTTTATGGCGGGCCTCCCCGCATTGCATGATGGTGAATCTGGTCAGGTCCGGAAGGAAGCAGCCACAGCTATTCTTTGCAAGTGCCGGGGGTTTGGCTCGCCACCCAATCCCGACTTTCTGAGTCAATGAATAATAAATCGTATTTGCGCTACTTGAGTTTGGCGCACATGTATTTTATATCAGAATAATCGAAATTTTAGTCGCGACCGCGACTTGTTTAAACCAGTTTAGTGTGTGATGTGTTAATATATTTGCAAATATAAATGTATGGTGAATAAGCGATGCGCTTATTCATTTATAAGTCAGAGTTTGTTGATTAAAACCTTTCTTTTTACCGTTGAATAACTTGGCAATTGATTGTTATTGCCTGCAATTTGCACCACAATATGAAAGAATTAATTTTGCCACACATTTGGCTCATAATTAATTGATGGTTTCTTAAACATTTCCCCTATTTGTTCAAATAAACGTGTCTCAAACACAAGTCCTAGCACGTAAGTGGCGGCCAAAGAATTTCTCTGAGTTGACCGGACAAGATCACGTGGTCAAAGCATTGAGTAATGCGCTGGAACAAAACCGTCTGCATCACGCCTATTTATTCACCGGGACGCGAGGAGTAGGCAAAACTACGATTGCACGTGTTTTAGCTAAAGCTTTAAATTGTGATATAGGTATTACTTCCTCACCATGCGGAACATGCTCTGCTTGTGTCAGTATTGATGGCGGAAGTTTTGTTGATTTGATCGAGTTGGACGCTGCGTCTAATACGCAGGTCGATAATATGCGTGATCTACTGGAAAATGCACTTTATGCGCCAACTAGTGCCCGTTACAAGATTTATATTATTGATGAAGTGCATATGCTTTCCAAATCAGCATTTAATGCGATGCTAAAAACCTTGGAAGAGCCACCAGCACATGTAAAATTTATTTTAGCAACGACTGACCCACAAAAAATTCCGGTGACGGTTTTATCACGTTGTTTACAGTTTAATCTGAAACAGATTCCACGGACTAAAATCGTGGTACATCTGAAGAAAATTCTGGGGGAAGAAAAAATTAATTGTGATGCGGTGTCATTACAATTATTAGCACGTGCTGCACAGGGAAGTATGCGGGATGCCTTGAGTATGTTGGATCAAGCCATTGCTTTTGGTCAAGGTGAAGTGGTCGAGAACAGTGTGCGTGAGATGCTGGGTGCTATTGACCAAAATTATCTTTATGATTTGCTAGATGCTTTGATGCAAAATGATGGCGAAAGAATGCTGTCCATCGCGGATGAGATGGAAGTGCGTAGTTTGTCGTTTGATACGGCCTTGCAGGATTTGGCGGCATTGTTGCATCGGATTGCATTAGCGCAAACCGTGCCTTCAGCGATTGCTGAAGACTTACCAGAACGAGAACGGATATTAGCGCTGGCAGCAACATTTTTTGCAGAGGATATACAGTTGTTTTATCAAATTGCTTTGCATGGGCGGGGTGACTTGAGTTTGGCGCCGGATGAATATGCTGGTTTTACAATGACATTAATGCGCATGTTGGCTTTTTTACCAGGAGAGGCAACACCAGAAAACAAGAGTCAGCGAGTTAACCATAAAAAAACAGCGCCTAATCAAACGGCATCTACGGCGGTTAAAAAACAGGCGTCTCCTGCAATTTCAACCGAACCAGCTAAAACCCCTACGCCTGTCAAACAGGCCGTCGCTCAATCTAGTGAAGATTGGCCAGCATTGGTTGAGCAATTGGCATTGAAAGGGATGACAAAAATGTTGGCGCAACATAGTGAAGCGCGTGTTCTTTCTGCTGACACAACTGAATTGTGTGTGCCAGAGATTCATAAACATTTGTTGGAAAAGACATATCAAGCGAAAATACAGGAAGCGCTGAACAAACATTTTGGCCAATCAGTAAAATTAAAAATTGCTGTGGGCGATGTGACCGGAATGACGCCAGCAGCCTTGCAGCAGCAGAAAATTGAAGCGAAACAGTCAGCAGCGGTTGCGGCAATTGAAACAGATCCTGTCGTACAGGCATTAGTAGAAAATTTTGATGCTAAAATAATCGTATCGTCGATTAAACCAATTGAATAAAGGAGATAGTTAAATGATGAAAGGTGATTTGGGTAACCTGATGAAACAGGCTCAGCAAATGCAAGAGAACATGAAAGACATGCAGGAAAAACTGGCGTCGGTTGAAGTAGAAGGCCAGTCAGGTGCCGGTATGGTTAAAGTGGTGATGACTTGCCGCCATGATGTTAAAAGTATTCATATCGACGAGAGTCTTGTTGGTGATGACAAAGAAATGCTGGAAGATTTGATTGCAGCTGCATTTAATGATGCTGTGCGTCGTGTGGAAACAACATCACAAGAACAGATGGCTGAACTGACCGGCGGAATGGGTTTGCCGCCAGGAATGAAGCTACCATTCTAAAAGAATGGATAGATACGCGATGTATAATTCAAACTGTGGGTCTTAGGTTCAATGAAAGTCAATCGGCCAATTAGAGTATCGAAGAAAAGATCAACACCCGCTCAGGTTACGCCTGAAATAAATGTTGCTACACATAAATTACAAAAACTGTTAGCACAAAAAGGACTGGGTTCTCGGCGTGAAATGGAGGCATGGATTTCGGCCGGACGTGTCAGTGTTAATGGTAAAGTGGCAACTTTAGGTGATCGGGTCGGGGCTGAAGATACCGTACGTATTGGTAAACGTGTGATACGTTTTGATTTGGCAGAGCGGTTACCTCGTGTGATGCTTTATCATAAATCGGAAGGTGAAATTGTCAGTCGACAAGACCCACAAGGTCGAGCTTCAGTGTTCGATAAATTACCCCATCTTAAATCATCCAAATGGATTGCGATTGGTCGATTAGATTTTAATACGAGTGGGCTGTTGATTTTTACCACCGATGGTAACTTAGCCAATCGAATGATGCATCCGCGCTTTGAAGTGGAACGTGAATATGCCGTGCGGACACAGGGCGAACTCACTTCCGAGCAGATGAAGCAATTGACAACCGGGGTTGAATTGGAGGATGGTGAAGCAGCATTCGATTACTTGGCGGACCAGGGCGGCGAAGGCAGCAACCATTGGTATCGTGTCATTTTGAAAGAAGGTAAGAATCGAGAAGTGCGGCGGATGTTTGAAGCGGTTGGATTAAGAGTTAGTCGCCTCATGCGAGTCCGCTTTGGTCCAATTAATCTTCCACCCCGAATTAAACGAGGTCAATGGCTTGAATTAGATGAAAAAGAAATTAATCGGTTGCTTGATTTTGTGGGATAAGTTGTATTAACGTGTAAGTTAATCTCTATACGACCTGATAGTCGATTGTCAATTATAAATCATCTTAGAGTCCTCATTCTGAGTTTAAAATAAAAAAATTAGTAATCACAGAAATGATTTTTCTATCAGTCGAGGAATCTCACTGGCTGGTACCGGCTTACTGAAATAAAAACCCTGTATTTCATCGCAATTGAGCGCTCGCAGCACATCAAATTGCAATTGGGTCTCCACGCCTTCAGCAATGGCACGTAAACCGAGACTGTGTGCCATCGCGATAATGGCTGCAACAATTGCCTTATCATCGTCATTGTCAGCAATTTTACTAATAAAAGATCGATTGATTTTTAGGGCTTCGATCGGCAATTGTTTTATTCGGCTCAGTGACGAATATCCGCTACCAAAATCATCTATTGCAAACATGACCCCTCGATCTTTCAATGAATTAATGCTACCGATAGTACGTTCTGTACTTTCAATTGAAGTTTCTGAAATCTCGAGATCTATTTGCAAAGTGTTTGGCTCCGGTTTTAATTCTTTCAGAATATTTAAAAAACCTTCAACACTTTCTTCTGAGGAAATTTGACGTCCAGTGATATTAATTGCGATACATAGTCTTTTGAGGCCGATATTTGACCAATATTCTTGGTCACTAAGTGCTACACGTAAAACCCAATCAGTGATCGCGTTAATTAAATTTGAATCATCGGCTACATGAATAAACTCTTCCGGTAAAAGTTGGCCGTAATCGGGGTGGTTCCATCTAATTAAAGCCTCTAGCCCAACGATTTTCCCATCCTTCAGATTCACCTGAGGTTGATAATATAACTCGAATTCCTTGTTCTCTATCGCCTTTCGCAAGTTCTGTTCAATCTGCATGTGCTTAGATCTACGTAAAGCCAACTTGGCGGTGATAAATTGAAAGCCATCCTTCCCCGTTACCTTTGAATTGTACATTGCTATGTCCGCAGCTTTAACCAGCTCTTCTTCATCAACCGCATCGTCAGGATAAATACTTATACCTATACTTGTTGAGGTATTAATGGTATGTGAGTTCAATATAATAGGCTTACGAATGGCATCGATAATTTTGTCTGCAATCAAACCTGCGTCTTCAGATTTTGTAATTTTTGTCAGTATTATCGTAAACTCATCTCCACCCAGACGAGCTACTGTGTCTTCTGAGCGAACGCAACTTTTCAGTCTCTCGGCAATTGTTATTAAGAGTTGGTCACCAATATCATGGCCGAAATTATCATTAACATTTTTGAATCCATCGAGATCAAGAAACAACAGTGCTACTTTGTGATTGTTGCGTTTGGCACTTTCGGTCGCTTGTTCTAAATTAGCCATGAAGCGCAGCCGGTTAGGCAAGCCCGTTAAGGTATCGTGATACGCATGTTGAATCAGGCGTTGCTCCGATTCTTTGAGAATACTGATATCAGTAAAGACTGAGACATAGTTGGCAATACGCCCCTTTTCGTCTCTTACAATATTGATGTTCTCCGACACAGGGTAGATATCACCGTTTTTACGTCGATTCCAAATTTCTCCTCGCCATTGATTATCCCTCTTTAAAGTAACCCACATTGTTTGGTAAAATGAGGCGTCATGACGTCCAGATTGTAGAAGGCGTGGATTTCTTCCAAATACCTCATCGGCTTTATAACCGGTAATATCAGTGAACGCTTTATTAACCATGATGATATTGCATTCAGCATTAGTCACTATGATCCCTTCATCCGTATTATCGAATACCGATGCCGCTCGACGCAGTTCTTCCTCTGCTAACTTTCTTTGAGTAATATTCTCTACTACTGCAACGTGATTGCTTGCTTGTGCTCCAACTTTCCACATTGGGGATACCGTCAGATTCGCCCATACTATTGAGTTATCCTTCCTGAAATAGCGTTTTTCCATTGAAAATTCACGGATCTTTCCATCCAATAATAACTGCATATTGTCTAGATCTTCTTGTAAGTCATCAGGGTGTGTGATCGCCATGAAATCAAGAAACAGCATTTCTTCCTCTGAATAGCCGATAATGTCACAAAATTTCTTATTGACTCGAATGAATTTCCCACTATGGGATTCTAACAGGGCCACACCAACCGCCGCCTGCTCAAACATAGCACTAAGTGTCTTTTCGCTTTTCCGTAGTGCTTCCTCAGACTGCTTACGCTGGCGATAAAGTGAGTAAACCGCAGTTGCACTGATTAATAGGATAAGTGCAAGGACAGTAAGCGTAACTATGGCGGCACGTGTGGCAGATAATGTCTGATAGGCTTCCTGCACATCTAGTTCAGTGGAAATCCCTAATCCCAACTCGGTGTCCCACGTCCATGCACCCACAACAGGAACACCCCGGTAATCGCGATAGCCGTCGACATCGACGCCAGTCTCACCGCGAAGAGCGGATTCCGCCATATGCGTCAGGGGTTGTTGATTCAGAGTCACACTGACGCGTCCATTCTCAATTATATTTTCTCCCGGATCACGGAGCAGAATATTCAACATGCCATACTCTCCAGTTGGAACAAGTCCGATTTCTTGTAACCGATCATCGAACCGACTTTGGCTAATCAGACGCGCCTCACTATCAAACGCATAGGTTTCTCCTGTTTTCCCAATACGCCCCTGTTTTAAGATATTGGTGAACCCTTCCTCAGGATCGAGATGAAATATAAAAACCGCCATGACTTCATCTGCATTATTACGGATTGGTGCAGCAACAAACATGGATGGCAAGTCGCTGACCCGACGACCGTGATTGTCAGTGAGCGGAATATCCGATCTTGTCGGCAAACTGATAACCGGCTGGCCGGCCCAAGTGCCTGCCAGAGAAAGCAGCTGCTCTACAAGCAGATTCTCTACACCGATTTTCCGATCGAGACTAGATGCCACGTTGATATGATCCGGTCCGATAATAAAATAATTTCGGTAATGAGTCGCTTCTTCTATACGTTGAAACCAAGCCCGCAACACTTGCTGGTCGGGTGAGTTCTGTAAAGTTGATTGGTGAAGAGGAAGTGCAAGTAGCCGTTCAGTAGATGCACGAATTTCCGGATCTTCGGCCCATGCTACTGCGGCTGCTTTCTGATCTTTAAACCACCTTTTAAGTGCTTGATGGGTTGTATCTCTTACGATTGTGAGTGCGCGACCGACATCGGCGTGCGTATCGTTGGTGATTTTGGTTTGTTCGATCCAAACACCGAATGATAGTGATGTCGCAATAATAAGAATTACGAATAAATGTATTTTAATGCCATTCATTAGTAAGTTCTTTCGAGTTAACAGGTTTGTATTCTACCATGTCGGTCTAAAATTTTTTTGTTACTAATAATGATAATCACTAAACGCTATATTTTGTGTCATTAATGAATATATAGGCTTTGTAACTCTCAAATAGGATATTAGATTTATATAAACAGTCGCTTTGGTACCAAATGCCGCTTATTCGATTAGCGCGTGCTTTAAGGCTACGCGCAAGTACGCCGTATTCAGCTTTCATTCAGTCTTAAGAGCATACCATGCCTTTAAAGATCCCATATATCAAACAATATTATCAATAAATAAATTGAATATTTCGTTGCTGTCGAGAGATAGGGGTTTGAAAATTTAATGGAGGTATGTCATGTATAAGAATGTAAAAAAAAATATTCTCTTTTCTGCTGTTGTTACGGTCCTTTTCCTTAGTGGGTGTGTATCGCCACCTTATTATGGTGGAACAACGGGTTACAGTAGCTCAGGATACTACGGCGGTGTTGGTGCCAGAGCCAGTTACCGATATCAACCTTCATTTTATGGGACACATAGAATATTTAGTGGGCATAGAAACTACGGCGGCGGCCATCGACACACAAGCCATCGGCATTTCCGTGGTGGGCATGGGCATTCCGGCCGGAACCATTTTAACAATGGACACAGGCAACATTCTGGTAGCGGACACCGTAGCAGTAGTAGACACTTCGGTGGCGGTCATAAAGGCAGCCATAGAGGCGGGCATCATTAAAAATGCTTATTAATTACAATGATTATTAGAGAAAGGAAAAATAACCTTGAAAAACCACTGGTTTTAGTTGATTATCACATAGGATGATTGTCAGCTTTCACTGTAGGGTAATGTTATTTGCAATACAATTTTTCTTAAGCCAATACGGAGTAAAATATTACTCCCGTAAAAGTATAAATATCTATATAGTTTGCGACATTCAACAAACTTGGGGAACGACAGGGTTGTTGAAATCATAATAGGGGGTTTGTGGCATATGGATAAGACAACTATTGATTTATTTAAGGTGCTTTCAGCATCGTTTGTATTTTTAGTCGCATTACTAGCCTATCCTGTTCATGCTAACGATATATTTGTTACCACACATTTAGATAATAATTCCAATAATAGCCTTTGTTCGCTACGTCAAGCGATCATTGCCGCTAATACTAACCAATCAGTAGCCGGATGTAATGCGGGAAATGGTGCGGATACAATCTTTCTAGAAAACTCAACGATCTATACACTTTCAGAGTCTGGCGCGAATGAGGATGAATCAACGACAGGTGATCTGGATATTGTTGAAGACCTAACGATTATAGGGGGTTCAAGTGCAACACAGAAATCAACCATTCGTGGTGGTGGCCTTGATCGAGTTCTACATATCGTTGGTCCAATTAATGTAACTATTCAGAACTTAAATGTTGAAGACGGCCATGCAACGTCTGATGGTGGTTGTATTTATAATCAGGGCGGTACTTTGGCATTAACCGCAGTAAGTATTTCTAATTGCATTGCTGATGATAAAGGTGCCGGGCTTTTCAATACCAATAACGGTATTGTGACGCTAGATAATGGCACCATTCATACCAATATCGCAAGTGCAGAAGGAGGGGGTATTTATAATGAAAGTGGCAGTGTAACGCTGACTAATAGTCATGTTTTTGATAACCAAACTAACCAGAACGGTGGCGGTGTATACAACGGTGAGCAGGGCACTTTTAATCTTGTCGGTACATTTGGTAAAGCGCATATGTCAAGTACTGTCAGGAATAACAGTGCTGAAAAGGGTGGTGGTATCTATAACAATGGTGTTTTATGGTTAAATCAGAGTGAGATTCGAAGCAACACTGTCAGTGATGAGGGTGGCGGTATTTATAATGTAGGCATGATGACGTTAATGAATAGCTCAATCAGAAGTAATACTGCGAGCGGTCCAGGGGCAAATGGGGGAGGGATCTATAACGCTCATCAAGGCGGTGAGTTTGATGTTTGGATTCAACGTAGTGCAATTTCACATAACGTAGTTACAGAAACGAACAGTTTAAATGGAGACGGCGGTGGAATTTATAATGCACAAGACAGCACAATTGGTTTCATAAACAGCACAATCAGTACCAATGAAAGCCTGGATCAAGGCGGTGGTATCTATAACAATGGTGAAGTTAGTTTTCAATACACAACCGTAAAGGATAACTTGGCGGGCGATAATGATAATAAGGGCGGCGGATTATTTAATGCTGCTCGATCTGTAGTGAAAGCAACTTTTACCGCAACCATTATGGATAATCTGGACAACTGCCAGATTACAGGGAATGGCGTCATTATTTCGCAAGGATATAATATTGAATCAACAGATAGCTGTAATTTTGATACCGGTCAAAATGACCAATTAAATACATTGCCTATGCTCGATATATTTCAAGATAACGGTGGCCCGACAAATACACATGCACTACTAGAAGGTAGCCCGGCAATAGACCCACTAGGTAACAATGTTTGTTCGCACACCGATCAACGGGGCGCATGGCGTCCGACGAATCCTTTTGCTCCTGCTTCTCTAGGAACCTGTGACGTTGGCGCATATGAATACAATGGTATATTTCTCGCTGCTGTGCCTGCCAGCAGTATTAATGATGTTCATTTTACCGGTCATGTTATAGATAGTAGTGGTCAGTCAAACAAAACAGAATTTTTTGTTGATGATACGATTCGTGTTGAAACTGATATTACTGTCTTACCAGATAATGTCGGAGAGATTGGGCATCTTGTTATTGTGGTTGCTTATAATGACAACTTCTTTATGAAAAATAACAGTGGATTATGGGAACCATGGGATGGTGATGTTAGTAATTTGGTGCCTAATGTTACAAAAACACTTGATAGCAACGAAACATTGAACATCATTTCTGGGTTATCCGGGCTTGCCGGAAAGTTTTATGCATACGTTGCCTACATTAATCAATCTGGACAAATGATTTTTAGTGATAATCCAACCGTATTCACCGTTTCTGTCAACTAGGAGGCTGTCCCGGTTCTGTCGCGAAAAATAATTTCACCTACATATCAACTACATACCACGTTTCAAATTTTTTCGCGTCTTGCATCTGAACGAACTCGAACTTTTAGAGGCGTCCGTTAATAATAAAACACTTGATTTCAGTAATTAAAGCAGTCTTGTTTTGTACTGCTTAAATTCCAATGGTCAGTTGATTTTCCCCGCCTATTCACGCTTTACATTACGCATAGCAACCTTCATCATGTTGAACATGGTTTTTCTTTCTAACGCTTGATCTTCAAACAGGAGAGATTGATGGAAATTTCTACAATTGTGATTTTGGTAATTCTGGCGATTCTTGTTTTTTATGTCATTGGTATTTTTAATAATCTAGTGACCAAGCGTAATCGCTATAAAAATGCGTTTGCCCAAATTGAAGTTCAATTGAAGCGTCGTTATGATTTGATTCCCAATTTGATTGAAACGGCCAAAGGTTATATGAAGCATGAAAGAGAAACTTTGGAGGCGGTCATTGCAGCGCGTAACGCGGCTGCAAATGGTTTGGCGGCAGCGGCTTCCGATCCCACTAATGCCAATGCGATGCGTGAACTGATCGGAGCAGAAGGCGCGTTGACGGGGGCGATGGGGAAATTCAATGTGGTGTTGGAGGCCTACCCTGATCTCAAGGCGAACCAGAATATGATGCAATTGAGTGAGGAATTAGTCAGCACGGAAAATAAAGTGGCTTTTGCCCGCCAGGCTTTTAATGACCAAGTAATGGACTATAACAGCTACAAACAATCCTTTCCGCCGGTTGTTTTTGCCAATATGTTTGGTCACAGTCAGGATGCGTCTTTACTGGAGTTTGAGGACAGCGCTCAGATCCAAGCTGCACCTAAAGTTTCTTTTTGATTTTTACGCACCGGGTAAATCATGAATTTCTTTGAATTGCAGAATCAAGCACGACAGAGTACGACTAAGTTGGTTTTTTTATTTTCTCTGGCTGTGTTGACATTGATTATATTGACTAATTTCCTGGTGATGTTTGCACTCGGATATATCAATCCAGAACAGTTAACGCCAGAAACGTTCCAACAACAAATTGATTGGGAATTGTTTCTGTTTGTTAGTTTAGGGGTGTTGGCGATAGTTTTATTTGGTAGTTTATACAAAATATCTAGCCTTGCCGGGAGTGGTGAAAAGGTTGCCGAGATGATGGGGGCGGAATTAATTGTCGACGGTAGCGGCGATATTTATAAGCAGAGAGTGCTGAATGTGGTGGAGGAAATGGCGATTGCGTCAGGGACGCCAGTACCCCCTGTTTACCTGATGCATGAAGACAGTATTAATGCTTTTGCTGCTGGCAATTCACCCAGTAATGCCGTGGTCGGTGTGACTCGTGGCACCATTGAAAAACTGAGTCGAGAAGAGCTGCAGGGTGTAATCGCGCATGAGTTTAGCCATATTCTGAATGGCGATATGCGCCTGAATATTCGCTTGATCGGTATTTTACACGGCATTATGATTCTCGGTTTGATTGGTTATTATTTGTTACGTATAGGCGGTCATTCCAGAGGCTCTAGGAACAATGGTGGTATTGTAATGCTTGCTTTGGGATTGGTTATTATTGGCTATGGCGGTACATTCTTCGGGAACATGATTAAAGCCTCAGTGAATCGACAGCGTGAATATCTGGCTGATGCATCTGCGGTGCAGTTTACCCGTAATCCCGGTGGTATAGCTGGTGCGCTCAAGCGAATTGGCGGCGATGTGATGGGTTCTACATTAGAAAACCCTAATGGCGCGGAAATCAGCCACTCGCTTTTTGGTGACGGCATCAAACATAGCTTCAGCAGTATATTTGCTACCCACCCACCGTTAGAAAAACGTATACGGAGTATTGAACCAAATTGGAATGGGAAGTTTAATTATCTGCCAGTTACAGAAGCACAAGTGGCGATGCAATCTTCTTCACAAGCTGCTGATTCACAAGACCCACGCCTCAAAGCAGCAGGCCTAATGGCCGGGGCTGCAACGGTTATGAATAGTGAAGCATTTGTCGGTCGTATCGGACAGTTAAATGACGCACAAATTAATTATGCACATCAAGTTTTAAGTGAGTTACCCGCAGAAATTAAACAAGCGGCACATGACCCTTTTGCTGCACGAGCTTTAATTTATTTTATGGTGTTGGACAAAGAGCCGGCCATGCGGCAACAGCAACTGCAGCATTTGGCCATGGCGGCGGATGATGGTGTTTATGAAGAAACCATCAAATTAACTGAAAAATTCCCTGAACTTGAACTCGTGCATCGATTGCCTTTGCTAGACATCACGTTGTCGACCTTGCGTCAATTATCAAAACGACAGTATTTATTGTTTAAAGAAAATCTAAATGCTTTAGTGGCGATGGATGCCAAGATTAATTTGTATGAATGGACACTGCAAAAAATTTTGTTTCATCACCTAGATATTGCTTTTGAGGAGAAAGCACCACAAGATTCGGGGCAACTGGACCTAGACCAGACGAAACAAGCTTGTGCGGTAGTCTTGTCTTTATTGGTACATGCTGGCAAACAACAGGGTGTGAGTAAAGAAGATGTTTTTGCCATCGCTAGAGAAAAGCTAGCAGGCTTGGACATTGCATTATTGCCGGTCGAAGCACTAAAACTAGAAAATGTTAGTGCGTCGCTGGATCAATTAACTCAATTAGCACCTTTGAAAAAACCATTTCTACTAAAAGCTTGTGCAAAAGCGATCGTTGCGGATCAACAAGTGTCGGCAGCAGAAGCAGAATTGTTTCGTGCAATTGCCGATTTAATTGATTGTCCTATGCCGCCCCTGGTGAATTGACTAAACAAAAAATAACTTGTTTCCAAAGAAAATACCGATAAGAACGCTGATTACGATTAACGTGTTAACGCCTACTGCTGATAAAACGGAATGAAAGGTTGTTGTGTAAATCCGCCGCCACAGTTTAGCAATGAATTTCGATGGCGATTCACTGTTTTCTAATTAAAAAGCAGACAAATTCTATTCATTGCTAATATTATTTTAATATATCTCATTAATGTCAAAATCTTTTAATGACATGACTAGCGAAAAGAAATTCTGAGTATGTATGCCGTATGAGAACATGCAGATTTTATTGTTTGGTTGCTGTCAGTTTGTCAACAATGAGTGAACGGGTGATTCTTTAACGGTTAATAGAAGATAAAGCTGTTAGCATGGCACTCCAAGTCCACCGACAGCTGAAAAGCCGGAGGGTATCATTTCAAATAATTCATGATGACGAAAACGACTAGCTTGCCCCCTCAGAATTTTTCTACACTCTCGCCTGATTACGTATTGAACGCGCTGGAAAATATTGGTTTTTGTAGCGATGGACATATGTTGGCACTTAATAGTTACGAAAACCGCGTTTATCAGGTCGGTATGGAAGAAGGGCCGCCTTTGGTGGCGAAGTTCTACCGCCCCTGCCGTTGGACGGATGAGGCTATTCTTGAAGAGCATGCTTTTGTACAAGAGCTAGTCGAACAAGAAATCCCTGTTGTGCCTGCGATAGTGCTGGACGGGGTGTCACTACATCATTTTGAAGGGTTTCGTTTTGCTGTATTCTCAAAACACGGTGGTCGAGCACCTGAGCTGGATGACCATCATACGCTAGAATGGATGGGGCGCTTTCTTGGGCGTATTCATGCTATTGGTGCGATTAAGCCATTTGATGAACGTCCCATGCTGGATATTGCAAGTTACGGCGAACAGTCACTTGATTATCTGCTGACACATGATTTTATTCCACCTGACCTAGATGACGCTTATAGAAGCGTGGTGAATCAAGCGTTAGACGGTGCACGCCATTGTTTTGAGCGTGCGGGGGAGGTGCAGTCATTACGGTTGCATGGTGACTGTCATATGGGAAATGTTTTGTGGACGGACGCAGGGCCACATTTTGTAGATTTTGATGACAGCCGCATGGGGCCAGCGATGCAGGATTTGTGGATGCTGCTTTCTGGTGAACGCACCGATATGATGCGGCAGTTAAACGATGTATTGGCTGGATATGAGGTTTTTTGTGAGTTCAATGATCGTGAATTACATTTGATTGAGGCGTTACGTACACTGCGCTTGATTCATTATTCAGCATGGCTTGCACGTCGCTGGGACGACCCTGCTTTTCAGCAGATGTTTTCTTGGTTCAATACCCAACTTTACTGGCAGGATCGTGTTCTTGAATTACGCGAACAAGTTGCATTGATGGATGAGCCGTTCTTGTTGCGGATATAACGATTGCCATTATGTCGTGTTATGAATTTATCGATAAGCTGAGAAACCATTGGGGTCAGGAACCATTGGGGTCAAGGAACCATTGGGGTCAGGGTGAATTCAACTTCGCCGGAATACGCAAAGGCAGAGAAAAATAATTCAACAAAAAAAATGCGGTAAGAAATGACGGAGCACAAAGGAGAAACTTCGAGCCAAATTTTCAGCATACTAGGGGGATGGGAAACAATATTACAAGGGCCGAGTAAAGATATTTCGCTAGTTATTCCCGGGCCTTGACTCTGATATCAATACAATTCCAAAAATCATTTAAAGCCAGATCATTTTGATCCGGCTTTTTTAACGCCTCAGTTCAATATTTGTAAATTGATTCTTAATAGTTACAAAAGAAAATAATAATTTTTCCGATAAGGATGCCGTTGGATTTAAGTAACGAAACTGTGATTGCCTAACAGCGAATATCATTTCACGCCTAATTCTATTGTTGGATATACATAATGTACTTTTGGAAAATAAAACCATTAGCTAAGGAGCTTGGACTAGGTCTCATATCCGAAAAAAAGAGTATGCACTATTTGCTTGTTTCATCGCTGCTCATCCTATTCAGCACATATCTCTCTTTAATGTATGACGTAATACGTGACTGGATGTTTTACTATGAAATTATTCTTCTTTCTATTATTACAGTGATTGGTTGTTTGGTGGCATTTGAATCAAACGGTAATGATGAAGGTCTAGAATTTGTGAAACATTTCATATGTCTATCGGTACCTATTGGCGTACAGGTCAATACTTTAGGCATAATCTTTGGCTTGATGCTATCTTTCTGGTCAGTTCAAATTTTTGATGCAATTTCGTTTGGTGATCCTGTACGGGCATATACTATCGTAAGATATGCAGGATTTATTGGACTACATATCTATTTTTGGTGGTTATTGATTCAAGGATTTAAGCAAGTGCGACTCTATGAGATAAAATCAAACGAATAAAATAACTTAATTCTTACGCGTTTTTTATTCAGAGTCTCATAGTTTAAACCTTCCTACGACATTGAGAAAATTGATAATGGGGTCCGGGGTCTAGATTCGTAGTCTACATATCTAGGATTCTAGCAGTAGCATTGGATGTCAATAGATTGCTTTGTATTCTGCTGGAACAAGGGAGTCAATAAAAAAACCCGCGCTTAGGCGGGTTTTGGGATGTTGCTGTACTACTTATTGGTGGAGACGGCGGGAATCGAACCCGCGTCCGCAAGCCCTCTACAGACAGTTCTACATACTTAGCCATATTCTTTAATTTGACCTTATCAACCGCTAATTGGCAAGCTGATGACAGGCGAGTCACCTATTTTTTAGCGTTTTGTAAAGTGACCCTACAGAACGCGATCCTTGTTAATAACTCTGCTGTCTGTTGCCAGACCCGACGTTAAGGCCCATCGGTGCAGAGGCTGGCCGGTTTTTAAGCGGCTAAAGCGTAGTTTTCGTCGTTTGCGACTAAATTTTTTCAGTTGGATTTACGAGGTACTCTGACCCTCGGTATGCCCTGCGCTGCTTTGTAACCCACGTCGAAGCCAAGTCGTCCCCTGTATTTATGTGATGATTATAAGATGGTGCTTAGATAAAAAAGTTCAAGACCTTTGAATGATTTTTATATTCTAACATTTAAACCTAGAAAAATCAGTTGAACACAGAATTTGTATTGAATCTTAGGTCACAAGACAAGGCGCCGCTCGCAGACAATGGCCGTAGTCCTTGGCAAGAGCGGCAACACAGTATTGTGACCTTAGATTCAATACAAAACTGTGTAGCGTTATTACAATCACCTTCATAGTGTGCAAAACGTTTGATTTTCACACTTGTTATTCAGTCACTTATATGCGGTTATAGGGGTCAACTGATTTTTCTAGGTTAAACAAGGGATAGCAAGTCTTGTGGGTGATCAATTAGATGCTTGGCTCCCCAGGTTTCAGGAGGGGTGTCGTTGCCTAGATAACCGTACATGGCAACTACAGGTATCATGCCTGCAGCGCGGCTGGCTTTGACATCGCGTAGGTCATCACCAAGGTAGATGCATTCAGCGGGTTTAATCTCGATTTTTTTACTGGCGGCCAGAAGTGGTTCTGGATGGGGTTTCTGGTGTGTGGTTTCGTCGCCACAAATGATGCAGGCTGCTCGTTTTTGGAGATCAAGCTGCAACATGATCGGGTGGGTGAAGCGTGCTGGCTTGTTGGTGACAATACCCCAGGGGATCATGCGTGTATCAAGTTGTTCCAGCAGTGCTGCCATACCGGGGAACAAGCAGGTGTCATGGCACAGACGTTGCATGTAAAAGTCTAGAAACTCATCACGCATTGCTTGGTAACCGTTATCATCGGGTTTGATGTTAAAGCCGAGCCCTAACAGTCCACGTGCGCCGGCTGAGGCTTGTGTGCGGATTAGTTCAATCGGTAATGGATCAAGGTTGCGGTTTGTGCGCTGACGGTTTAATGCATGACCCAGATCCGGGGCAGTATCGGCCACTGTGCCATCAAAATCAAGTAGAACGGCTTTAATCATAATTCACGTTGCGGTTAATGTGATGAGTGAAAGTCGTGCTTAAACACGAAAGTATTAGCTGCGGTAAGCCATGATGTAATTGACATCAGAGTCATCACCCAACGCATAGATTTTGCTGATTGGATTGTAAGTCATGCCAATCAGTTTTTCATCGGTAAGGTTAGCATTACGTGCCATGCGGGCAAGTTCAGAGGGCTTGATGAATTTGGTGTATTCATGTGTGCCGCGTGGCAGCAGTTTAAGAACATATTCCGCGCCGATAATGGCAAACAGATAAGCCTTTGGGTTTCGATTAATAGTGGAAAAGAAAACCCACCCATTGGGTTTGACAAGCTCAGAACAGGAGCGGATAACGCTCATTGGGTCAGGGACATGTTCGAGCATTTCCATGCAAGTGACAATATCGTAATGCTGGGGTTGTTCCTTAGCTAAGGATTCTACGGTAATTTTACGGTAATCGACTTGCTGGCCGCTTTCCAGCAAGTGCAGTTTAGCGACTTTGAGTGCTTTGTCACTGAGGTCGATGCCTGTAACGTTTGCGCCACGGGAAGCCATGCCTTCAGACAGAATGCCGCCGCCACAACCGACGTCGAGGACTGTTTTGCCTTCTATTCCAGCTAACCCATCAATATAATCCATGCGTAATGGATTGATTTCATGTAACGGTCGAAATTCACTATTGGGATCCCACCAACGGTGTGCCAATTGACTGAATTTCTCGAGTTCCAGTGGGTCAGCATTGATGCCGTCATTTTCCATGTTCATTTTCCTTTAAGCTTTGTCTTAAGTTGCATCAATACACTCATGCCAATAGGCCGCACGATTTTGTAACTCAGATGTGTCCAGGGCGGTTAATTGTTTGTCATTTAGCAGTATCTTACCATTTACCCAGACATGACTCACATGTTCGCGACCTGCAGCGTAAACTAAATGTGATACTGGGTCGTAACAGGGGGATAAATTAAGGTCGGAAAAGTCAATAGCAGTTATGTCGGCAGCTTTGCCAGGACTTAATGAGCCGGTGATGTGGTCAAGTCCTAAGGCCTTAGCACCGTTAAGCGTAGCCATACTGAGCGCTTGATGGGCCGGTAAGGCATCTGCTTGACCACTGACTGCTTTTGCCATTAAGGCGGTAAGCCGCATTTCTTCAAACATATCGAGACGATTATTACTGGCTGCGCTATCTGTGCCGATGCTTACATTGATGCCTTGATTTAATAATGATGCAATTGGCGCAAAGCCACTGGCAAGTTTCATGTTCGAGGATGGGCAATGCGCTACACTGCAATCATATTGGTGGATAAGCTTGATTTCGTCATCGGTCAAATGAACCATATGAACGGCGAGTAGATTCGGGCCAAGCAGGCCCAACTGGTGCAAGCGCTCAATTGGCCGCATTCCATTTGATTCTATGCCGATATTAATTTCTTCTTGGGTCTCATGAAGATGAATATGGATTGGCACATCGATTTGTTCAGCGTAAGTCAGGATACTGGCAAAAGTTCTGTCACTGACAGTATAGGGCGCATGGGGTGCAAAGCAAAACGACAATAGCGGGTGTGGGTTATATTGATCACGCAACGCCAATCCTTTGGCTAGATAGTCATCTGCGTCGTTTGCATAAGCTGTGGGGAAATCGATAACAATCATACCAATTGACGAGCGCATCCCGGCTTTGATCGATGCCTCAGCACAAGCTTCCGGGAAGAAATACATATCATTAAAACAAGTGATGCCGCCTTTAATCATTTCAGCGCAGGCCAGAAGTGTGCCGTCATAAACAAACCCAGCATTGACGTGTTTGCTCTCAGTCGGCCAGATATGTTGGTTGAGCCATTCCATCAAGGGTAGATCATCAGCTAATCCGCGCATTAATGACATGGCGGCATGGGTGTGCGTGTTGATTAGTCCTGGGATAAGCGCATGATTACTTAGAGAAACTACTTGCTGCGGTTTAAAACGATTATGCGCATCTGTAATTGGCAGGATGTCGGTGATAATTCCTTGATTAATTGCGATGGCATGATGATTCAATATTGTTTCTGCTGGGTTAACTGGAATGACCCAGCGTGCTTCCAGCAGTGTTTCAATTTCTATCGGATTACTCATAAATCATTAAGGCAGAAAAAAAGCCCTGCGAAAAAACAGGGCTTTTGTTTTGAAATTTGCTGGTACCAGTTATCTGGTGCCTGCTACTTCTATTTCAACACGTCGGTCAGGTGCTAAACAGTCTTTAAGCGCTTGGCCGCTGCCTTTACATGTGCCACCTGTTACAGGGTTGGATTCGCCTTTACCGTCAGTGAAAATTCGATTGGCTTCAATACCTCTTGAAACTAAATATGATTTCACTGATTCAGCGCGACGTTCAGACAGACCTTGATTGTATTCTGAATTACCAATACGATCAGCGTAACCAACAGCAATAATTAAGTCATATTGAACACCTTGAAGACCATTCGCAAACTCATCAAGTGCCACTTTTCCGTTTGGTTTTAGTGTCGCACTGTCAAAGTCAAACAATGCATCAGCGGAGAAGGTCAGCTTTTCTGGAGCCGTTGGAGCAGGTGGTGGTGCTTCTGCTACAACTTCTTCTTTAACGAGGTCTGGATCACATTCATGGATCGCCATAGCCGGTGTCCAGTAGCCCATGCGCCAGCAATGATTTCCTAGATCAGATGAGCTGCGCCAAATTGAGCCACGATCATCTACGCCATAAGCTTCAGTTTTTTCTACGACATGATCATGTACTTCACCTACTTCGTGTGCCATCACAGTACCGGCAAAGAATACTGGTAGCAGAATCATTCCAATTAAATTCTTTTTGGCTGACATATTTTTCATGCTGTTGTCCTTTTGTGTGAAAACTTCGGTTCAAGATTATCTGTCATATAGTACAGATAAATTGTCTCGCCATTCATTATGTTATGTATTGCTTTGTTCACATTTAAGTGCGTAGCCGATTATGTGTTGATGGGCTTTATTTTGTCAAACTAATGTGTTGTGTAATTGCAACACCGGCTTTGTAAGAAATTCATAACATATTGTTTTGTCGTTATTTTATTCCTTGAACACTTATTTCCATCTTGTGATCTATTTTGTCATTCTTTTTAATATCTCTTGTTGCAAGTGCTAAAACGGTTGCAAAGCAGCAAAAAGATCAAAGTAGCCCACCCGGTGAAAACGAAATTATGTCACTTAAAATTCAGCGTTGATCACGAAAAAGATGGCCAATGTAATTCAGTGAATAATTTGACTTCTCAAGGAAATTTTGTAGTGAATGCTATCACCTAAATGAGATAAAGAAGAAGGAAATGCTATTCGAAATTTATATGCTTTGTAAAAGTTTCAAGATAAGATTCCATTATGACGAAATTATCAGACTTAAAGAATAGGGATTGGTCAAAATATTGGGGGCAGTTACGCTCTGCATTACTTAATCCCAAAGTTGATGACGTGGGTTTGAAACAATCATTACGTGAAGCACGTGAAAAGTTACCAGCGCCGGTTTTATGGTTAATCGGGAAAACACAAGCCGGTAAAACGTCGATTATTAGCGCATTAACAGGCAGTGAAACCGCTGAAATCGGTAATGGTTTTCAACCATGTACGCGTAATTCCCGTTTTTACGATTTTCCTGCTGATGTTCCGTTGGTGAAGTTTCTTGATACACGTGGACTAGGGGAGGTTGCCTATGATCCGACAGATGATATCCACTATTGTGAGTCTGAGGCACATTTGATTCTTGCCGTAATGAAAGTTGCTGATGTTGATCAAACGGCTGTCTTTGAGATGTTGCATGCTGTTCGCTTGCGGCATCCAGAATGGCCGATATTAATTGTTCAAACAGGCTTGCATGAACTTTACCCCCAAGGGTTTAAGCATGTTGATCCATGGCCTTTTGCGGATGACCCATTGCCTCAGACAGTGCCGGTTGCATTAAAAAGAGCTTTGGATGCCCAGCGTGATAGATTGCAGCAATTGGCGGGATCTGCGCCAGTAAGTTGGGTGGCAGTTGATTTGACGTTGCCAGAAGATGGTTTTGAGCCAGTTAATTATGGGCTGGAAGAATTATGGCAAGCGATTGAAACGGCCTCTTCATTTGGTTTGCAATCTTTATTGAGTGGCGACAAAGAAATTCATGATCTTTATGCGCGAACTGCTCACCAACAAATTATCAGCTATTCGTATACGGCTGCTGGTTTGGGGGCATTGCCGATTGTGGATTTGGTGGCCGTGTCAGCTACGCAAGCCAAATTATTGCACAGTTTAGCGGTAATATATGGCCAACAATGGGACAAACAAACGATTACGGAATTTCTAGGATTGGTGGGTGCTGGCATGGCTACAGGATATTTGACCCGTATGATCGGTCGTGCTGTCACCAAGGTGATTCCTGTTTGGGGGCAAACGGTTGGCGCCGTTTGGGGCGCAAGTTCAAGTGGTGCGACAACGTATGCTTTGGGTAAAGCGTCAGTATATTTCTTTGAGCAACGGAAGGATGGCCTGCATGTTGATCAGGAAACATTGCGAAAGATTTATGCGGATGCTTTTGAGAATGGTGCGGCAATATTAAGAAAACGTATGAGTGACAAATCATTGTGAAATCTTTTTTTACTGAAATTGATCCGCTTAGAATACTGGTTCTGGTCTTGCTATTATTGCCGTTTCTAGCTGCATTTGGCTTTGGTATGTTGTGGCTATGGCAGAGCGGATATATGTTGCATTGGTTAATTGCCATGGTTGTCCTTGGCGGTTTAAGTTATGGACTTCAACAGATACTCATACGGCGAGAACGAAAATTATTGGCAGATGCGGTGACTAAACCAAACCCAGACTGGCCGCCTAGTGCCGATGTCGCCTGGCAACAGGTTGAATCATTAGCTCAGGTTTGTAATCCAGAAGAATGGCCGTTGGATGAGGAAGCGTGGGTTTTTGATTTGGGACAGCGTACACTAGAAACGGTTGCAAAGTGTTATCACCCACAAGTTGAACGCCCTCTACTTGAATTGACATTACCTCATACGCTCTTGATTATTGAACGAGCTAGCAGGGATCTGCGTAAAGATGTTGCAGAAAATATTCCGTTCAGTAACCGCCTGACAATCGGTGATTTTTTTCGGTTACAACGATGGAAAGACAAAGCTGAGAAGGTATTTAATATTTATCGAGCTGGTCGGGTGATTGTCAATCCGGTTAATGCTTTGCTTGGTGAAGCTTGGCGTCTTTTTAGGGAAAAAAGTCTTGACCAGGCTCGCGATGAATTACACCGTTGGTTTTTGCGTGCCTATGTGCGAAAAGTTGGCTATTATGCCATTGATCTTTATAGTGGCCGATTATCGCTACATGACGATGATGAAACAACATCACAAACACCTGTCTCAAAAGCAGATAGTGAGCAAATCACAGTAGAACCAGAGGTTTCTGAAGAGCCTTTGCGCATTCTTGTATTGGGGCGATCTAATAGTGGAAAATCAAGCTTAATTAACGCAATGTTTGGGGAATTAAAGGTAATTTCAGATGTTTTACCGGATACAACACAATCGCTAAAACCTTTCGTATTATCACGTGAAGGGTTTACACAGGCGCTGGTCTTTGACAGTCCTGGTTGTGATAGCGCACATTTTAGTAACGACAAAATGCTTACAGCAGCAGAAAATGCTGATTTGATTTTATGGGTTAGCCCGGCAAATAGACCGGACCGTCAATCAGAGCGCGATTGCCTTGATGTTTTACGTGCCTTTCAATCTGGCCGGGTTGATTATCATTCACCGCCATTGATTGTTGCTGCTAGCTATATTGATTTGCTACGCCCTGCAAATGAATGGCAACCACCTTATAATCTGGCGAACCCGCAAACTATTAAATCTCGCAATATACGTGCGTCTGTCGAGGCGATTGCAAACGATCTAGAAGTACCGATTGATCAGGTCATTCCTGTTTGTTTAATGGAAGGAAAAGTTTATAACATTGATGATTCTTTCTGGTCTGCGATCTTGGATCATCAGGATGAAGCACTTCGAACACGTTTGTTGCGTTGTCTGCATGCCAAAAAACGTACCGAAGACTGGGTCATGTTACGGCGGCAAATGGTGGGAGCAGGGCGATTTATACGAAACTTACCAGATATCCTAGGTAAACGTTTAGGAAAGCTTTGAATAACTGTTCAGTTCATGCCTAGGGGGTGTTCTCAATTAGTAAACTGTTGCTGCTGGAGACCATTTTGGTCCTTAGCAAGGCAGAATGAGCGCAATGTAGTCATTCTACATAAGCGAATGCTAACACTGCAAAGGGCTAAAATGGGCCCAGCCCTACGGGTTGTCTCTGAAATGGTGCCATGCCGCGTTATTTGTCTCTTA
>JAJFJJ010000125.1 GCA_021774195.1 Nitrosomonas sp.
CGGATTTCGATTGGATCAATATCGTGCTTGATCTGCATTAAGCCAGCACCGTGTTTTTCGACAATGGATACATTAAGGCCTTGTTCCACATGCAGCGGTATTCCGATTATTGGCGTCTCAGCTTCAATAGCGGTCTGTACACTTCCCTGTCCCCCGTGAATTATTGCTAAATCCATCAAGGGCATCACCTTATGGGAAGGCAAATAATCAATAACCATGATATTGGGAGCTTGCTTCATCTCAAGTTGATGAAGTGTGCTGCAAATAATCACTCTTGCTTTCAAGCCTTTGACTGCCTCATAGACCCGATCCAATACTTGGGATTCTCCTGAGGTTAGGGCTACATAAATTTTAGGTAAATCTGTTTTTAAAAACGCTATGACCTCCTCTGGTACATCACCAAAAAGCTTGGCGTAAATAGCTCCTCCGTAGCGAAGTGTGGCGGGATAGGAGTAATATTTGGCATTCTTTGCGGGTTGCCATGCTTCCAATTCATCCTTTGGAATCCCTAGAATCTCTGGCACATCGGTGACAACCACTGTATCCCCCATCATCATTTCGGTCATGCTGTGAAACGGTTTGATACTGAATTCTTTCGCCACTTGATTAAATGTTTTTGTAGCAATCCTGGATTTATACACCAAGTTATTAATCAGTTTCACCAGCCATGACCTTGGGATCAATTTGAAGATTTTCAGATTTAACACAAGAGTCGGCACCAGCATATTGCGTTCAAAAACAGGCGGGACAAAGGATCCTAAATGCGTCACAATAAGTGGAATTCCTGCAGCCCTTGCGGATATGCCGCAGGATAATGTAAAACCCGTAACAACTTTAGTCACGTCGCTGGATCTAAAAAAGGCTATTTCCTGCTCCACGGATTCTTTCAATTCGCTAAATTCATAGAATTCACGTATTCCCTTCTCACCGGTGTTGGTCTGAACAAATTGACGCGCTCGCTCATGAGTCATATAAGGATTGATCAGCTTGTAGTCTATTCCTTCTTCTTTAAAGAGCCGCTCGTAAGGACCGCCATGGGTTGCCATGACTACGTTGATGTCTTTTGCTTCCAGTTCTTTGTGTAGAACTATCATCCGTGAGGTTTCTGATAAATAAGCACAGTTTGCGAAGGTACAGATGGTCATAAGATTCCTCCTCTTTTCAGGATACTCACATCATATAAAGGCTTGTTCCCTGAGCAATTTAAAGTCAGGTTAACAATCGGCCTACGTGAGACCCTTCTGCGGCATTTGCTTCCGCCTTGTAGAAAGCAACACGCAGTAATGCTCAATCAAATATCTAACCCGGTGACCCAATATAGCACGGATAAGTATATTCGTATCAATGACATAAACGTTTATGTTGCATGTACGCGCCGGGGTCGGGTCTGTACGCGCCGGGGTCGGGTCTAGATTCATAGCCTACATATGTACGCGCCGGGGTCGGGTCTAGATTCATAGCCTACATATATAGACCCGACCCCCGAGCCTAGACCCCGGCGCCGCTATTTTGTCGGTGTCCCGTATATGGCCCCGGCGCTGGGTGTCGGGTGCTGCTTCCAATTCTGAAGTTTCATTGATTGTTGACGTGTCAAGCCTTGCAACATACAACCGTTTTATTGCAACAACCTACATGAACGTGGGAAAAAAGAGCGTGTAGGCGATGCTAGCGATGATTAGGCTGAAAAACATTGTGGGGATGCCCACTTTCATCCAACCCACAGGCGTTATCACAGCACCTTTGATGCCACAGCGCTCTGATTCAGTGATGGCGATCAAATTTGCGGTTGCACCGATATGGGTACCGTTGCCGCCAAGGCCAACACCCATTGCCAGCGCCCACCAGAGCGGCGTGATATTGACACCCATCGTTTCCAGTCCGAGCACGATCGGGATGATTGTAATGGTAAACGGAATATTATCAATAATTGCACTCATAATCGCTGCGCACCACATTAGCATAAGCCCGGTCAGCAGCATTTTTTCTGGGTCGCTTGCTGAATCGACAAACTGTAGGCCAATCCAGTGCAACAAACCCGACTGCTCAACACCGCCGACAATGATAAAGAGACTCGTAAAGAAAGCGATCACCGACCAGTTTACCTGTCCAAAAAGAGCACCCGGTTCGGGACGCTCCAGCGCCAGCACAATGCAAAGTCCTACAAATGCGACATAGGCCGGATAAAGATCTAGATGATGATGAACAAAAAAGAGCACGATAATTACAGCAAGTGAAAAGAATGAGCGCTTTAGTGCGCCGCTGTCGTGAATCGCCTTTGTTTCATCGAGGTCGATGTGTTTCTCTACCTTTTGAAGGTGTTTCCGGAACAGAAAGAGAATCAGAATCACAGTGCAGGACCAAACCAGTAAGATCGTTGGCCCCATATGGATAATGAAGCGAGTAAAGTCGATATCGCCTGCGGTTCCAATCATGATATTTGGCGGATCACCAACCAGAGTGGCAGCACCACCGATATTGGCCAGCATTACTTCGGCCATTAGAAACGGCATCGGATTAATCTCAAGAATACGGGCGATCAGTATTGTGATAGGAGCAAAAATAATGATCGTAGTCACGTTATCAAGAAACATACTGATCAGACTTACCGCCAAACTGAGATAGATAAGTAGCAGCCTGGAATCACCACGGGAACACTTGGAGAGAACAATTGCGACATATTCAAAACCACCCGTAGGGCGCAACATCGCCACGACCATCATCATTGCCGTAAGTAGCAGGATCGTATTACCGTCGATTGCCATGATCGCTTGATCCTGTGTGTAGAATTCGGCTGCCGTTCCGATGCCAATCATTACCACGGCACCGATAATAGCCGAACTGGTTCGATGCAGAATCTCGCTGAAGATTAGAATATAAGCACCTAGCATCACAGCCAGAGAAATCAACATATGTGCTGTCAATTCATTAGGTGTTTCAGTCATCATCAAAATTCATGATATTTAAGCAACAATTTAGAAATCGCCATACGTGTAATCACACCGACATATTGTTCACCATCGAGTAGGAAGATATAAGTGGAGTTGAACTTCTCCATAATAGAGAGCGCCTTGATTACCGGTGAAGCTGGACTGATGGTGGCAACATTCTCGATGATATAGGGATCTACAGTCAGATTAAGGATATCACTATTCAACACCTCGGGTGCACTCTCACAGCTAACTTTATCGCCGAGTAAGTGAGCAAGGCGGGACATATCGTGCGGAATACAGAGTTGTTTGTATGTGTTTCTAAGTGAAAATCGACCGATTATCTTACCATTTGCATTACAGTAAGGAAGTCCGCCCACATTATGGGTCACACATTCACGAAAAGCTTCACCGATCTTGGTGCCGGGATGCACTACACCAGTCGAAATAACGACATCCATCAATTTCATAAGCGTTCCTCTGCTACTTTGGCTTGGTTGAACCTCTATCCCTTAAGCTCGTGGTAACTACATCCGCCTGAAGGCAAAGGAAAGTACCTTCTCAGTCCTCAATTCAAATATACCGAACATCTGATAAATCATCAATAACACCATTGCCAAACAGTTTTTTTCTGAATTATTCGCACCAGTCACCCATCTGGATCAAGTGAGAACAGAATTCTGTTTCACCCTGGCAGCACAATGGTTACGATAGACGACAAGGTAGTTCTCGCCTAAAGTTAAATTTATGCTGCTTTGAAAACCAAAGGGGACAGACAATATTGATATGGCATCTTTATCATCCTTTAACCCGCTTAACGTCCACTAGCGTCTCTTAATGTTCGCAACACATTAAATTAAAAAGTTTAATTTCCTTTTTCCCTTAGTAATTTTGCATGTTGATTGACACTGTGACAACTTAGGAAGCTGTCCGGGAATAGAATGATCTACTGCAGGAAAGCCATTATGGCCATATTTTCCGGTAATTTTCGTTAAATAGAACAACTATTCGCCTCAAATGACCAAAAAATCTGTCTCATAATGGCTTATCTTCGCTACGATTACTATTCTCGGACAGCCTCCTGGCTCTTCCAATCCATTGTGGTTGAGTTTATTATGTTAGGAACAAGGTTAATGTCGGTACTATCTTGTTGTCACTCTAGCGAAATAGCGGTAATTCAGAAATTATAGAGTATTGGGTCATCCGTTCAGAAAAGTATGAAACTTAAAAAAACTTATAAGAAATAAGAGGTGAATTAAAGATGATAAGAAAAGCTGTTTTTCCTGTTGCGGGATTGGGTACGAGATTTTTACCAGCGACAAAATCTAGTCCAAAAGAGATGTTGCCGATTGTGGATAAGCCCCTGATTCAGTATGCAGCTGAAGAAGCTGTTGCAGCAGGGATTGATATGTTGATTTTTGTCGTAGGGCGTAACAAGCAATCAATTGCAGATCACTTTGATAAGTCTTATGAATTAGAGGTGGAGCTAAGTGCTAGCGGAAACCAGAAGATGTTGGATGTTGTGCGTAATATCTTACCACCGCATGTTGATTGTGTTTACGTCAGACAAGCTGAAGCATTAGGGCTGGGTCACGCGGTTCTGTGTGCAAATTCAATTGTTGGTGATGAACCTTTTGCGGTATTGCTTGCAGATGATTTGATTAAATCTAGTGGCCAACCTTGTTTGTCCCAGATGATTGATGTTTATAATCAATATCATGGTTCGATCTTGGGTGTTGAAGAAGTTCCTCATGAGGCTGTTGATCGATACGGGATTGTCGAGGGGGAATCAATCGCTGAACGGCTGATGAAGGTAAGTGGAATTGTAGAGAAGCCGGCGATTGATGATGCACCTTCTAATCTTGCCGTGGTTGGACGTTATATCTTAACACCGAGGATTTTCGGACTTCTTGAAACAACAGGGCGAGGTGTTGGTAATGAAATCCAGTTGACTGATGCTATCGCTAAGTTGATGGAGGAAGAATCGCTATATGCTTACAATTTTCAGGGTAAACGTTTTGACTGTGGAAGTAAGTTGGGATACTTAAAAGCGACAGTGGAGTATGCCTTGGAACATCCAGAGTTTGAACGGGAATTCTCATCGTATTTGGAAGACAATATAATCAGCAAGCAAAACGCGCCTGAGTAATGTCGTTGCTATAAGCCGGAAGCACGAGGGCTTGTTACCATTAACCGAGGCGGCACATTTCCAGTGATAAGTGCTTTGTAAATAGTTGCCCTGAGAAACACTTGCAGATCGTTATTTCGGAGTGGGTGTTCCCAGGGCGACTAATAATTAGCTATATTCAAAGAATATTCTTTTCTTTTAATGCATTAATCACCATCTCGACACTTTCATCCAAAGTATATTCGCCAGTGTCAATGGTTAATTCAGCATTCTCCGGCATTTCATAAGGCGATGAGATCCCTGTGAATTCTTTGATTTCACCCTGTTTGGCTCGTTGATATAATCCCTTAACATCACGGGCGGCACAAGTATCTAGACTTGCTGCACAATAAACCTCGATAAAATCACCTTTTTGATGAAGATTGCGCACAATAGCCCGATCTTCACGAAAAGGTGAAATAAATGCTGTTAATACGATCATGCCAGCATCTACAAATAACTTAGAGACTTCTCCAATCCGTCTAATGTTTTCTCTACGTGCAATATTAGAAAAACCAAGGTCTCCACATAATCCATGTCTAACGTTGTCGCCATCTAGGACATAAGTATGCGCGTTTTGTTGATGTAAGCGCTTTTCGACTGCATGTGACAAAGTTGATTTTCCTGATCCAGACAGACCTGTAAACCAGAGTACCACGCCACGATGCTGATTTATTTTTTCACGATCAGCTCTACTGATTACACCTTCTTGCCAAACAACATTAGGAGATATTTTATTATTTGTCATTACTGACTCCCGTTAATTATAAAAATAAGTCAATGGATTATCTCATTTGAATCTATGGTAGAAAGTCGCCTCTTAAAAAGTGATAAGGCCACATTTTCCAAAAACGCGAACCAAGTTCGGAAACGCTATACTTGATGATCTAGTATAACTAAACAATACTCCGATGAATACCCCGCATAGTGTTTGTATGCCCGTTAAACCTAGAAAAATCAGTTGACCGCTTAAACCGCATATAAGTGACTGAATTACAAATATGAAAACTAAGCATTTGCACACCTTGAAGGTGATTGTAATAACGCTACACAGTTTTGCATTGAATCTAAGGCCACAATACTGTGTTGCCGCCCTTGCCAAGGACTACGGCCATTGGCTACGAACGGCGCCTTGTCTTGTGACCTTAGATTCAATGCAAACTCTGTGTTCAACTGATTTTTCTAGGTTAAAGAAAGGAGCGATGACACGTAACCAAAGTTAATTGAGCAGCTAAGCATCGACATTACCGCAATTGATTGTTACCCAAGGAATAACACGGCTATGATTAACTACATCAGAACAGTTATCGCAATCTGCCGAATGGTTATCGATCAATTAGCGATTAATCTGTGAATAGTAACCGAATCACCACACTTTTCTCGGGCCAAATCTACAACATGTTCATGATGGGTAAAATAAAGCGCTTGGCCATTAAGCGCCATTTGCTGAAGTAGATCAAAGGCCGCTGAAGTACGGGTGTTGTCAAAAGTCTCCATGATGTCATCTGCGATAAAAGGTAGTGTGGTTCCACCGGAAGTAAACTGACGGTATCCAGCAAGCCGTAATGCCAAGTAAAGCTGGAAACGTGTACCTTTTGACATATCAGAGACAGAAATTGTTCGTTTGTCATCTTTTCGAGACGCCAACAAGATTTCTTTCTGACCGTTGGGCTGTGTTTGCAAATCACTATACCGTCCATTAGTAAGCGTCTGAAAGGCTTTTGCTGTGTCTAGCAACATGCTGCTGCGATGTTTTTCTCTGTAACGATCCAATGCCCATTCCGCCGCCATTAGCCCAAGACGTAGTCGCAAATTTTGTTTAGCTTGATCGGTTACGGTCAGCATTACGGTTTGTCGCGCTTCTACTAATCTAACGACAGCATCATCTCCGCCAACGCTCTTTAGCTTATCGCCGGCTGAACGAAGATCACCAACGGTCCGTTCAAAGTCCTTTTCAGCTTGAAAGCAATCTTGCCCAAGAGAATCTAACTGCGCTTGCACCTCAGGAATGTTTTTTTCGGCCAGGAATGCTTGAGCCGCTTCAATACTAGACTTTCCCAGCCGCGTAACAATGCGGTTTTCTAAATTAGTGCAGTCCGAGCGAAGGCTATTGGCTCTTTCTGATTTTTTAACGGCAGCGACTAAATCTTCGATTGTTTCAATACAAGTCGAAGCAGGAAAATATTCAGTTTTTTTCTTAAAATCCCCTGCAACAGCGGCCAATTCTTTATCAGCTTCTCCCTTCTTTTCGGCAGTTTCCTCTATTTCACGACACAACTCGCTATAACGTTCTTCGTTTAATTCGGCGTCTTTCAGTCTTTTTTCTAATCGCTTTGCTAACGACAAAGGATGCGCCTTTTCATCTTCCCCAACCGTTTTAGCGTATTCCTGAATTTGATTTGCAAAAGAGGAATAATCTTGTTCCATAGCATTTATACGCTGCACAAAACCTTCTCGCTGAGTTATCCATCCATTAATTTCACGTAGCGTTGGCAAGGCGGCACGAAATTCTGAAGATGTTTTAAAGAAAATGGGGGAATTCGACGCTAGTTTTTGCCATGCTTCTTCAATGGCAGCAACATTACTTTTAAGTTCTTCTTTTACTTTATTCCGGTCTTCCAGTTCTTCCGAAGCCTCTTTAATATTTTTTTTCCTCGAAACCCTTCGTTCCGATTGCCGTGCAATAGCTTCTACACTTTTTCTAGCCTTAGAAGTTAACGCTGATAGCGTAAATTCCGGCCCAACTGCAAGCGCATCTCGAAGTGTTTGTTCAGCGCAAGATATTTCTTGCTTCGTCTTATTTAATTCATTAGCTTCTCTGTTGAGCGTTTCTACTTCGGCGCGTGCGGTTGATAGTTTCTTTAACCAATCGGGTAAATCTAGAATGTCAAACGTTTCTGGTAGGTGAAGCGCCTTGAGGTGTATGGAAATCACTTTATGTTCAGCCTCAATCTTTTTTTGGATATCGGTCATTTTGTGCTGAAAATGATTTCTGCTCTCCACGCACTCAACATGATTTAATTGTACTTCACGAAGACGTGCAAGCCTTTCCGCCGTTGCTAACCTGGCATCATGCACTGTATCGCAATGCATCATTGCCTGATGAAAAGGTTCAGCTGTGTTGGAAATCATATTCGAAATATGACGGTTCCATAATTCATCGCGTTTTGATTGGATATGCTTCGCCTCTTTATCTGAAACGAGACTTTTATCGTTCTCTTCTTCAGTAATCCGTGCTGAGAGTTGATTCACTTTTAGTGCGGCATTATCGAACGCTTCCTGGGCCTTATTCATATCATTTTGTAATGATATCCATCGATCGGCCAACCGCTTTGCCTGGTCTTCAGTTAATGCATTTTTTGGAAGGTTTTTAACTTCCCCAATCCATGGAAAAAGATCTTGAATACATGCGGCAACCTTGTCGTTGGTTCTCTGGACAGTTTCATTATGTTTATCGAACTTTTCGATAAGTGCTTCAGGCCTAATACGACCCAAAATTTGGTTTATGTCATTATCGACTCCAACATCGTCTTCAGAAAGTGGATCATTTTCAATCAGTCTTGCTAATTTTCTCTCAGCTGTTTTTTTCTCATTCCGGGCGATGTTTAGGCTTTGTTGTGCGGCTTCCCATTTGTTTGCCAAATCTTCCATCTGCCGAAGAAGTGGTTCGGACATTTGTTCCGGCACGTTATCGTCAAAATTTAGTTGCTTAAAACCACGATCAATATTCGCATTTAGAACTTCAACATCGAGCCGGCGAGTGGGAAGGTCTTCATCTGCCGTCTGGGCTCTTGACTTTGGGGTGTCCAGCAGAAGTTCAAGGTCTTCTCCAATGACCAAAATGGAGGGGTCTCGCCTTAAATGATCACGTTTTTCACTCAGAGTTAAATGCCTATCTGATGCTTGTTTTTTGTTGCTTTGTGCTTGTTCATTTCTTTCTTTAAGCGCATTAATTTCATCCGCCAACCCATCTGGAATATTTGGATAATCACTTAATTTCAGCAATTCCTCATTAATTATTTTTAGTTTAGGGAGGAGCGGAAGACATTCGAGTGTGGCTTCAATCAGTGATTTCTCACTTAATAGCCGGTCCCGCTCAACTTTAACTTCTTCATATTTTTGTCGGGCATCTTTTTCTGCTTTTAGCAATAGCTTAAATGTATTGGCATTTGTATCAAGTTCTTTAATTGTTGATTCAATTCGCTTAATATCATTTTTTGCATCATTAAGTGTTGTTTTATGCGCCCTGGGCTTATGAAATGCGTCTACTTCAGCTCTGACTTTATCCATCACTTTAGCTAAATCCGAGAGGCCCGCTGAGGCAGAAAACAATAATTCCCCAAGATTACCCTGGCTCGCTAGAATATCTTCCCCGCCTGCTTCAATGGTTTCGTCATTGAGAGAGAACATTGATCGATACTGTTCGCGTGTTATCCCACTTAAGGCATGGAGAAGTATTGCGGGGTTGGCTGGTTCGCCATTAAGATTTAGGAGATCATTCCGGTTTTTTTTAATCCGGTTAAATTCGGTTGAAACCCCATCGATATCCAAAACTCCGCCTACAAGCATATTGTCGTACTCGTGTAGGAAGTTATATGAGCTTCGTACAGGGATGCCAAATAGAAGGTCTAAATAACCTTCAAAGGCAGTCGTTTTTCCAGCTTCGTTTGGACCAAAAATCACATGCAGGTCAGGCTTACCTTCTTGCAAGGGTCCAAAATCAATTGAAAAATTTGTAAAATGGCCATAGCGAGTAAGATCTAATCGGCGAACACGCATCAACATGTTTCCTTTTTACTATCACTCATCATTCGGGCACTAATATCTTCAACGCTTTCTCTAAGAAGGGCCTTAACAATATCTAGGCGTTCTGTTTCCGTATCTCCAAATTCCCGCCTAACATCAGGAGGTAAGTTTCCTACGAATTCATCCACAACTTGTAAGACCCGTTCGGAAGAAGAAGTTTCTTCGGAAAAACTTTGCATGAGTAAATGTAATTCCTGTTGGGCATTCGCTGTGTTCTGTTCTGTTTCAGGATGAGCAAGACAATTCTCAATTTTCTCAATCCATACGGACCCAATGGGTTTTACAGCTTCACTGACCTGTTCCAGCAGAAGATCATAATCGCGGCGGATTTGCCATGCGAGTGGCGTCCTTCCCTCAAGAGAGATCCGAAATACATTATGTTTCGATGATAAGCGGTCTACAGATTCTTTTATAACCATTACAATATTGTTAACCGCACTGCGCCAATCCGTTTCTCCATCAAGTGAACAGGATACTCTACTAAATTCGACAATTGAGGTATGGCGCTCCTCAAGTGATACGACACCATCATCGACCGTTACCAATGTCAGTGTCTTTGCTCCCGATTCACCAATATCGCGCCCTTGTGGCATTCCAGGCATAACCACATAAGGTTGCTCAGCATGGATTTGCCGTTTGTGGACATGGCCTAACGCCCAATAATCGTAGCCATGTGATTGGAGGTCTTTGACGCTACATGGCGCGTAATCATCGTGCCCTGCTGCACCTGTAAGACTTGTATGTAAGAGACCGATATTGAACCAATCGGAAACAGGTGGACTATATTTTGGAAGAAGGCTCTCCGGGGCATGCGGTTTTGCAAAACTAACGCCATGAATTGCAACCTCGTATTCATTAATGTACTCCACACTACCATGCCCAGGAAAAACTGTTACGTTTGGTGGGAATTCGAGCTCTTTCGTTATAACACTCTCGGCGTCATGATTCCCTCGTACGATATAGACAAAAATTTTTTTCTCATTGAGTCGCTCCATTTGGTGAATCAGATAGGCGGCTGTTTTCATACTCCGCATATCACCATCGTAAAGATCACCAGGGATTAAAAGTGCGTTAACTTTCTCTTCAAGACAAATATCTATAATACGTTCAAGAGCAAGTCTTGTTGCTGTGCCAACCAATTCAGACAGCGCTTGGTCCTTTAAAGCGAGGCTTCTCAGCGGCGCATCCAAATGCAAATCTGAAGTATGTATGAAGCGAAACATTTACCCTCCGTGCAGATTCCATTAACCAAACAGATTTATTTATAACAGCTTATTCTAATGGCTTCCATTAGAAACTACGGTTAATGGGAATTCTGGGTTTAATAGACAAGCATCAGGTTCGATGAGTATTGTCTTATAGTGGCCGCGAAATAAGGGAGAACATATCAGGGCCTCGCCAAAACCGACAGACATTAGGGCGTCTCTAAAAATTTGTATTTCTAAACCAGACAAGGCGAGAATAGAAAATATTGATGCAGCATACAACTGATAGGTAAGGCGATATTTTTTGTGAGTAACGCAGTATTATGACGAAACGGGGTAAGCAGGCAATTCGCTTTGCGCATGCTCTCAAATATAGAGTTTTAGAGGCGCCCACTAGTTATATGTTAGCCTTGTTGTGGCAATTCATATGGAACAGCCTGGTTGCGACCAAGCTCCTTGGCTGTATAGAGCGCCTTGTCGGCGTCTATAATAAGGTCGTTTGGGCGGAGCCAGCCATCTGTCGGTACACTGGTACTGACACCCGCACTAACGGTAACGTATTCCGAAACAAGCGATTGGTTATGCTCAAGCTGCAGGTCAGACACTACGGAACAGCATTTTTTTGCAAGTCGAATGGCTTGCTCTTTACTCGTATCTGGTAATAATAGCGCGAACTCCTCCCCCCCATAACGGGCAAACAGATCGCCCGGTCGTTTTGACACGTTACGTAATGCCTGAGCAACCTGTTTTAGACAGATGTCTCCCTGTAGATGACCATAGTGGTCGTTATACTGTTTGTAGAAATCAATATCGAGCATAATTAGGGAAATTAATTGTTGCTCACGACAGGAACGCCGCCATTCGCGGAGCAAGAGTTGGTTAAACAAACGTCGGTTTGCCACGCCAGTTAGGGTGTCGTAAAAAGATAATGTTTCTAGTTCTTGAACAGCCAACTTCAATTGTTTTTCGATTGCTTTTCTCGCGCTTACTTCCTGTTTCATCTTTGCCGCGATATCGATCGCATTTGGAAGTTCTGCCAGGGTCGCCTTGATAAGATCGATTGAAGGCAAATCAAAACTATCCAGGCCTAGCCAAGGTAAAGGCTCAATTGGATTGTCCGATTCCCATATGATGTTGAATTGTCCGTTCGGCTGGATCTTGCCAATTCTGGCCCATCGAGTGATATGTTGATTGCTATTTATCGTCAATTGTCCTAAAGGACTTTCAAAATCTTTTCTGACTGCCGCTTGACGTATTAACTTTGGTTCAGTGCTGCCAATAGCGTTGGCAACCCTGGCCCAGATATGGATCTGGGAATAGGCAGTGACAATAGGGTCTGAAATCTCAACCGGTCCACCATTATAGGCTTGAAAGGCCTTGATGAAGCGATTATTTTCAGTGGTACTCAGCGACTGAAAGTAGCTCCAACAGGCATAATGACCGGCGGCATCCTCGGCTACATCGGCTATCTCTGTCTCTGCTACGCTAAATGCCATTATTGGGAATTTTCTGGATGACATTCCTTGTTGCTTCATTTCCCGGTAAAAAGCAATATTGCTGTCACCATTAATGGTGCTGAATACGACGTCTGGTCTAGATTGACGTATCATTTCCAGTGACGCGTCAAAATCTTTCCCTTCCAACGGTACGTAAGTTTCTCCAATGACCTTGCCACCAATATGATTTGCCAATGAACGGATTAATCTATTGGCTACACGGGGGAACACATAATCAGACCCAATTAGAAAGATAGATTCACCCAGGTGATCGATGCTCCAATTTACTGCTGGTTCGATTTGCTGGTTAAGCGTGCAACCGAAATAGAAAATGTTGGGAGATTGTTCGAGACCTTCGTACTGTATTGGATACCATAGTATGCTGTTTGTCTCTTCGACTACTGGTTGCACGGCCTTTCTGCAGGATGATGTCCAACATCCGAATATCGTGTTGATACCTTTTTGCGTCAATTTTATAGCCTGTCGAGCGAAGATATTGGGGTCGGAGGCACCATCCGCCACGACTGCTTCCAAGGGTTTACCTAATACCCCGCCAGCCTGGTTTATTTCATCGACTGCCATTTGGGCGGCTTTGATCAGCGGGGTCTCGCTCAGACTCATGGTGCCGCTAAGCGAATGAAGAATACCAATTTGGGTCATCTAGGGTCCTAGGAAAACAGTTTATCGTTGAACGCTGTATCATGTTTTTTTGCTGAGTCGTAAGCGTTTACAAGACACCGAATAATTTTTTTGTTTATGATACATGATCAAATATTTGCTTTTCTTGAGGAAGATCACAGGACGCACTGAAAATGAATAAAGCGATCATGCAATTTTATTTCTTGTTTTTTTCTTCTCTGTTATTACTCAATGGTTGTTCAAATTTACTTTATTATCCTGATGATAAGAGTCGTTTTATTGATCCAAAAGCTGCGGGGTATGTGCCAGAGAATGTTTTTTTTACAGATGTCGCTCAAAGAAAACTGCATGGCTGGTGGTTTCCGGCCCAAAAAACCCCAGCAAAAGCGACAATCATTTTTTTCCATGGAAACGCTGAAAACTTGACTTCGCATTTCCTTCAATTGGCCTGGGTTAGTGCTGGCAACTATAATCTCTTTATTTTTGATTACCCCGGTTTTGGGCGTTCAGAGGGGAAACCAACGCCGAAAAGTTGTCTCGAATCGGGTCATGCAGCAGTTGATTGGGTCAACACACATAAAGTCGAAGATGGTCCAATTATTATCTATGGACAAAGTATGGGCGGAATTATTGCTTTACGGACGGCTATTGATAAAAAAGCCGAGATTGATTTAAGGTTGGTGGTTGCAGACAGCACTTTTGACTCTTTTCAACGAATAGCCCGTGTTAAGTTATCCCATCATTGGTTGACCTGGCCGATGCAGCCGTTGAGTTATATTTTGTGGAGTGATCGCTGGGTTCCTGAAAGCTTGGAATCATTATCACCTGTTCCTGTTTTAGTGATCCATGGAGAGGAAGATAGGACAGTTGAGCCAATATTTGGTGACATGATATTTGAAAAATTGGCCGAACCGAAAGTGCTTTGGAGAATACCAGAAGGAAAGCATACCGATGTATTTTGGGGGCATAATTACCGATACCGCAGTAAATTTTTAACTTTTCTTAAAAGTTTGGATGAATACTAGAATATGACGCCAGTCCGGTAGATCTTGGCCTGTAATCATTTGACAGATTGGAGAAGTTTAAGTAGATTCAGAAGCGTTCTAATAAAAAGTTGTTTTTATAGGGCATCTTCTTGAAGTTTCGATAAAACTTTGTCTGCTTTCAAGCCAAGTATGCATCACCTGAGCGTTAATTAGGGTTTGGGGCGGAAATATTCATGATGGGGAGAGTATTATGTTACGTAATAGCTTAGCTGTGTTAACAACACTTCTACTTTTGTTTCCGTTGTCAACTTTTGCCGCAGGTTATGGTGCTGCAGGATGCGGATTGGGTTCTATAGTCGTCGGTTCGGATCGTGGGCCTGGACAGATTTTTGCTGCAACAACTAATGGTACCTCTGGTTCTCAAACTTTTGGTATAACTTCTGGAACGTCAAACTGTGGCGACCATGGTCTGCTTAATCTCAGCAAAGAGAGAGAAGTGTTCGCTTCGCAGAATTACACCAGTCTAGTTAAAGAAATGGCACAGGGAAGTGGTGAGAATTTGAGCATATTAGCCGGTATGTATCAGTGTCCAACTACTAATTATCAAGAATTCGGTGCAATGACACAGGAAAAATTTAATGATTTAGTGGCTAGTGCGGAAACAACACCCGTTGAATTTCTCAGTCAGCTTGAAGTTCAGTTGAATCAGCATCATAACCTATCAAAATCCTGTAATATCCAATTATCTGCATTGAATTAAATAGTCGACGGATATAGATGATACCTATATCCGTCAAATCCTTGCATTCCCAATCCTCCGGGGTTTTCGTACCCCCATTTTTTCTTGTTGTCGGAATAGCCATTTGGTTCTCTCTGTTTTCTGAAGTTACTTTTTCCAAAACGATTCATAATAATGATTACCTTGCTGAGCTGCAACAGCATGCCAAAAAGTTAAAGCTGAGTGAACAGCGTGTCTGGTATCTATTATTAAAATACAACCCGCAATTAATTGGTGGCGTGGTCAGTGAAGCCGATGGCATGGATTTTTTTAATTCTCCAGATGGAAAAACCAACCCGGAATCTGAGTTAGCGGCTACGCTTGCCAGTTTTTTTCTACCAATTGATAAGTTAGAAGGAAACAAAGAACATCCTCAGTGCAATTTTCCTGCTCGGTTCAAATGGCTGAGCCAACAGCTGAAGTTTGATACTAACCGTATAAACATACAAACGTGCGACCGCCTTGACCGTTGGGTGAGTGAGTTGGACCCGGTCGGCGTAACATTAGTTTTTGCGACTTACTATTTGAATAATCCGGCATCAATGTTTGGCCATACACTGGTGCGTATCGATAGCAGAGACCGTGGAGACGAAAAGAAGCTAACAAATTATGGCGCTAACTATGCGGCTATTCCTGATACAGATAATTCTTTTCTGTATGCCTGGCGGGGGTTAACAGGTTCATTTGAAGGGCGTTTTGCCATCTTCCCATATTACACAAAGGTGCAAGAATATAATAATTTGGAGAGTCGTGACCTTTGGGAATATGAGCTAAAGTTCACTGAAGACCAGCTAAATACCATGCTTTTACATTTATGGGAATTAGGCGGTACATACTTTGATTATTATTATTTTCAGGAGAATTGTTCCTATCATGTGCTTTCTCTGTTTGAGATTGCCAGACCGGATCTGCGATTAAAGGATGAATTTTTTTTCAGTGTGATTCCTGCAGATACAGTAAAAATTGTTATGGAACAGGAAGATTTGGTCAAAAATGTTGTATATCGTCCTTCTATTCTGAGTCAAATGAATCAAAAACGACACTCAATGGCGAGCGAGCAAAAAAAAGTTTTTCAAGCTATGGTGAAAGAAGAGGTTGCGCTGGATTCTGATAAATTTACCAGTCTCTCAACGCAGTCACAGGTGCTTTTGCTGGATACCTATATGGACTACCTTCAGTTTAAGAGTATGCAGCAAAAAAGTGACCATGAAGTAAAAATTCCACATTCAGTGTTACTGGCAAGAAGCCGCCTGCAAGTTGCCGAAGAAAGAAACGAATCTATAACCTACTTTAGCAGCCCGCCTGATCTTGGTCATGGTGCTGATCGCTTCCGTATTGGAATGGGTCATAATGATCAAGAGCCATTTATGGAATTTGCTTACCGGCCCGCCTATCATGATTTAATGGCCAGAGACGAAGGGTATGACAAAGACTCGGAAATTATTTTTATGGATTTTAAGCTTCGATATTTTCTCGAATCTGAACGCGTAAGATTGGATCAGGCAAGATTTCTTTCGATTACTGCGCTGAATCCTTATGACCCACTTTTTTTTAAACCTTCCTGGCGTTTAGATTTTAAAATTGATACGCTCAGAGACCGGGATTGCAATTACTGCAATGCAATGGTAGGCAGCTACGGCAGGGGCGTTTCTTATCGACCAGATTCTTTTTCTCCGCTTTTGCTATTTTCATTTCTAGATGTGAGAACCGAATTCTCAAATCATCTGAAACGAGATTATCGACTCGGTGGTGATGTGGAAATGGGGGCATATTATGATTTTAATAATCATCTAAGAATTAAATTAGCAAGTAGTTACCGGGCTTTTGTTTTGGGTGAACATAAACGTTTTTTTACCTCACATGTCGTCACCCGGTATGCACTTTCACAGAACCTTGATATGCGGTTGGAATTCAATCGCTATGATCGTAATAACGAAGGTGTTTTTGCGATCAATTATTTTTTTTAGGTTGAATTAACCTAAAATCCTCAGTTGAATGGTGCTTAGAGTGCATTGTTGTTTATTTTTGGCAAGGCGCAATGAGGCGTAATAACGAGTTATTACAACGAATTGCAACGCAGCAAAAGATAAAGAACAGTGTGCTATAAGCATCATAGCGTAGCTCACCTGAAGGGTG
>JAJFJJ010000126.1 GCA_021774195.1 Nitrosomonas sp.
CAGGCGCCGATGCGTTTGAGACATTGCCTAATATCACCGGCACTGATCTTTTCTGTGCTGGCCAGGCGCTTATTCCTTCGACGGGTCATGGTCTCCTCGTCGGCGGGGATAGCAAAGTGAACGGGAAAAGAAACTATGCGACCGCTGATGTCAACATTTTCGATCCGAATACGGATACACTGATATCCCAGCCAAGCATGGCTTATAAACGTTGGTACGCAACGGCGGTCACATTGCCAAATGGCGATGTCGTGATGGGTGGCCGTGATGACAGAAATTTTGCAGGAACTTCACTTATTCCAGCAACTGCCCTTAGAACTGCCCATAGGGTCAAACTGCCCATAGGGTCAGGTCTATATTCATAGCCTGCAGACCCGGCCCTCTCGGCTGCGCGATCCTTTCTTCCATGACCCTTTATCATCGTGCACTAATTGGTATCAATCATGTCTATATATCAAAGACAATGGTCAGCACTCCCTTGATAGCATTAAGGTAATGGTTCTCAAGCCTGCCCTGCTTTTGTCTAATACGTGAAATATCAATGGCGCGTAGTTGCTTGTGATTAATATGGCGATCTTTATCAAGGCCATTTTTTTGTAGGTTTCAGGTTTGCCGCAAACGGCCATGGCCACATTCAACCTTCAAGGTCAACCCAATGAATATCGAGCTGTTTATAATCGCTCATGAACTATAAACCATCAGGTAACGTATCGTTCCAATTTTTCAGTTCTTCCTGATAAGATGAATCTTCGGCTTCTTCCTGATTGGCCTTAACTAACGCTTCTTTCAAAGTGTTCATGCGTGCTTGCTTCAATAGCTGATTGATATAATGAAGGATCATCTGTTTATTAACTATTTTTCGTTTATTTTGCTGCATCAGAAAGTATCATCCCCAAAATTTCAACTCAACCTGACATCTCTCAGTTATTCTTTTCAAAGGAAAATAATTATTTTATCTGAAACTCTAAGAACACAATCTTTAATTCTTAAAATGGCTGGTAAAGTACGATAGTGTATTAACCACGCCTCCTCAAATACCCCGTCATTCCCGCCGCCGTCAAAATACACCAAACCGCAAAAAGTGCACCAGGCAATGCCGTTTCTGGTTCAAAGTGTTTTAGTGCTAGCGCAACGCCCAATCCGGCATTTTGCATGCCGATTTCAATTGAGAGCGCGATTCGTAGTTTTTTCTCGAAGCCGCACCGGGGTGCCAAGTCTTGCCATCCAACACCGATCTTTCAGTTCTTTTAGAATGGTGTCGGGAACGGTGCCTAAAACTGACAGTTTTAGGCACTTTTGTGATAATGTTGTTAGGGTATGTGAAAGGAGCTAAGTCTATGACACGTTTAATCATTGATGTATCAGGAGAAGAAAAGCAGCAAATCAAAGCACTCGCTGCTTTGCAGGGTAAAACACTCAAGGATTATGTTCTTGATCGTGTTTTGCCAAATACGAACGAAACGAAAGAAATTAATGCTCTGTTGCTGCAATCCATTACTGAGAACAGCTATAGTGATTGGGCTGATAGTGATTTACGGGATATAAGGCAACAAATTCAGAGTTAATCTCAGATGTGGCAAATTCGGAAAAGTGCACTTTTCAAGAGGCAATTGCTGGAGTTTGCCGAAAACTATAAAGAGATTGCAGACCTAAAAACAGCGAACAGGTTTTTGGATTATGTTGATGATGCCATCAAATTTATCGGTAAATCCCCATTAGCTTGTGCTGTTTATTTTGAATCCCAAGAACTTGAAATTTTACAGCAATACGAATTCAGAAAATGGAGTGTAAAAGTATTTCCGCATTCCATTTTCTTTAGAGTCACGGACGATAAAATTATTTTGATAGAGGCAATTTACGCGCATCGCATGAATACCATTAAAAGAATGTCCTCTGATATTGATTAAGTGGTTTTTCATGCTATCTTTAATCTCCATAGCAATAATATTGTAAGATTATGCAACCACCAAAGAGTGAAGCACATTAGGTGTCACGTCTAACATTGCAACATCCATGAGTGGTTTGCGCATACTTTGCTTATCACCTTATCTATAGGCCGTACCAAGCACAACTCACCCAACCCTCCGCCTTAAATACCCCGTCATTCCCGCCGCCGTCAAAATACACCAAACCGCAAAAAGTGCACCAGGCAATGCCGTTTCTGGCTCAAAGTGTTTGAGTGCCAGCGCAACCCCTAGGCCTGCATTTTGCATGCCGATTTCAATTGATAGCGCGATTTGCAGTTTTTTCTCAAAACCGTAGAGTTTGGCTAAATGCCAACCGGCCAGGTACCCCAGTAAATTAACTAACACGACGATTCCGAACAGTTGTATGCCTACGTCGGCAATCCGTTCCTTGTTCGCCGCTACGGCATAACTACAGATGATGACGATGGATAACACTGCGATGGCCGGTGCGATTTCGGTCATGATTTGTGTTTTTCGTCCCAGATAACGCTTGATCAGCATACCGAGGATGATGGGCAGCACGACGATTAACAGGATTGTCTTCATCATAGGCCAAAATGGGATGGGCAATAGTGCGCCGCCGATCCATTCGACTAATGTCGGGGTTAATAGAGGGGAAAGTAACGTGGCGACGGTGGTGAGTGCGATGGAGTAGGCTAAAGCGCCGCCAGCTAAGTAAACCACCACATTGCTCGCCATCGCACCGGGTGCGCATGCGACAATGATCAGCCCTAGCGCAACTTCATTGGGCAAACCGCTGCTATACGCGGCAACCGCGCCTAGCAATGGCATTACGGTATATTGTGTGAGCAAACCCAAGCTAATTTGCTTGGGTTGATGGCGGATTTGTTGGAGTTCGCCGGGGTCTAGAACTATGCCTAGTGAAAACATGGTGGCGGCAAAGAGCCAGAGAAAAACATGTTCAAAAATCAAAAAGACGTCAGGCAACAAATAAGCGGAAATTGCCATGAGTAGCGTCAATGGGGCCAGGTTGTCACTGAAAAGTTTAATTAATTTCATTCGGTCGTGAATTCAGTGGAGGTGCGCTGCGTTTACTAGCTGCAACAGGCTAATGAGCTTAATCATCAATCAAGATATGCCCAAAAAACGCAAAAATGCCAATCGCAATGCCGGTGATAAATTGTGCGTGTACCACATGAGAAAATTTCTTTAGTTCATCAGGGCTGTATCGCCAAGTTAGGAACAAACCGAATAATCCTTGCCAGATGACTAACGCTAGTAAAGCGGGAAAGAACAGGATATGGCTATGTTCAGCGAATCCCATCATAGCGATATGCAGCAAGATAACCGCCACGGCGGCGATGCCGAAATAGACATGGGTGCGGTTTAGCCAAGTGAGCAGTTGGTTGAATGCGCTGGAATTGATGGGCGAGGTGTAATCTGGCAGTAGGCGCTGCGCCAACTTTCCTTTACCCAGTAGTAATTTTAAAGCAGTGCGGAAATAAATAAATGAGATTAAACCCAGTCCGATTTTTCCAAACCCTTCGCCGATCTCGCTGAGCAGCGTTTCTTGCTCTTCAACAGCAGGATAAGCAAAGTAGGCGTAAATAAAATACATTGCTGAAATCGAAAAGATGACGCCGGTATAAATCAAAATGCCTTTAATATTTTTTATGGATTGGCGCATGGTGAAATTTTATTTGTTTTGTGGTTAATCAATCTTTTTTCTTTTGCAGTGTTTTTATTGGCTTTTAATATATCCATTGGTTCAAAAGACTACGTGCTGCGGTAATAATCTCCGAGGCTGTCATACCGAGTGGCCCATGATGTTGTTGCAGCAAATTGTCGGCTGCCGCCCCATGTAGATGAACACCCAATAACAGTGCTTCTTTTGGGCCAAGCCCTTGAGAAATTAATGCACCAATGATGCCGCATAATACATCACCCGTGCCTGCGCTGCTCAAGCCGGGGTTACCGCTGGTGTTGATGTAGTGCGTACCATCTGGGAGTGCACAAATGCTACCGGCACCTTTCAGCACCACGTGGCAATTAAAGTCTTCAGCGATTCGTTGCGCTGCACCGAGGCGGTCATTTTGCACGGCTGAGACATCAGTTTTTAATAAGCGTGCGGCTTCTGCAGGGTGCGGAGTCAGAATCACAGCCTCTTGTCGTTGGCGTAGCTTATTGGCCAGTCGAGTATGAACCGCAAGATGGTTGAGTGCGTCTGCATCAAGCACTAATGGGTGCTGGGTGTTGAGCGAATATTCCAACCAAGTATGGGTCTCCGATTCAGTGCCCAGGCCAGGGCCGGTGACTAAACAATTGATAGGCTTGAGTTTGAATAATTCATGGGGTGAACGTAGCATTAATTCCGGTTGGCTAAGATCAACGACCGGTGCGTCGCGAGCAATTAGGCCAAGATAAACACGTCCTGCGCCAAGGTTTAATGCGGCCCTGCCCGCCAGTAAGGCGGCACCAACCATGCCAGTAGAGCCGCCCAAAACACCGACGCTGCCATATGTGCCTTTATGGCTGTTCGCTTGCCGGGGTAAGGGTAATAATGTTTTAGCCAGACTAGCGTTGAGCTGCCAAGTATGGGCAGGTAAAAGGTCAAGTGTGTTCAAATTAAGATTGCATAGATGAATGTCGCCGCAATGCTCGAGGCCAAATAGAGTCAGCAAGCCGGGTTTTAATCCGATAAAGGTTACCGTGATGGTGGCATGAATGGCTGCACCATAAATATTGCCGTTATCACTACCCAGCCCGGAGGGAATATCCAGGGCAAGTACCGGCGTATCCATTGCATTGACTGCATTTACCCATTCCAAATATGGGCCTTGCAACGGACGAGCTGGGTTAAGGCCGATACCGAATAAACCGTCAATCACCAGATCCCAGTTTTGGCTGTCTGGCCATCCAGTGCTGATGTCGCCATTGACCGCCAACCATTGCTGCAAGGCATTTTTGGCATCGACAGGTAGACGTTGTTGGTCACCGATAAAAACGACCGTGATGTGATGTCCCCATTGTTTTAAATATCGTGCCGCAACAAAAGCATCTCCGCCATTATTACCCGGTCCGGCTAAGATTAGAATAGTGCTGTTGTCATGTGTTAGCAGCTTGTCACGTGCGATTTCTGCCGCAGCCTGGCCAGCCTTTTCCATCAAGCAGGGGGCATCAGGTTGAGCGGTGACTAGACGTTCAATTTCTCTTATTTCAGCGGTTAAGAAAATAGGGTCCGAAGTATTCATTTTTTTGAGTAGTTGAGCGGGTTATCGTGCTTCTCGTGTAAAATCGCACCTTTAAAATTTTTGTATCGTTCTCACATGCTTCGATTGCGTGGCGGCAGCGCCCTTTCTCCATTTCGGTTGGAGAAACTCATGCAGGAAATCAATTTACGATTACCGCAAGTTTCGCATATTTATGCTGAATATTGGCATTTCTGTGCACTAAAAAATACTTTGCAGGACGATGCGTTAGTTGTGCTTGAAAGATTATTAACTTATGGTCCGGCACAGGAAAATGTTCAAGTTGAAGGGGCCTTGTTTCTGGTATTGCCGCGCCCAGGCACGATTTCGCCGTGGTCGAGTAAAGCGACGGATATTGCAAGTCATTGCGGGCTTTCAGCAGTAGAACGAATTGAAAGAGGGATCGCTTATTATGTGCAAGTGGATGAGCCGTTTTCTGATTTACATAAAAGACAATTGCTTGACTTGATTCATGACCGCATGACAGAGGCGGTGTTTGAAGCATTTGATGAGGCCGAGAAGTTATTCCAACATTTTCCACCATTGCCACTGAAAACGGTTGATATTGTGAATGAGGGTATTGCGGCGTTGCAAGAAGCCAATCAGGAAATGGGGTTGGCATTGTCCGCCGATGAAATTGAGTATCTTGCACAACATTTTGAACAAATTGCACGTAATCCGACCGATGTGGAACTGATGATGTTTGCACAGGCGAATTCAGAGCATTGTCGGCATAAGATTTTTAATGCCGACTGGATCATTGATGGTCAGCAAAAAGAACAGTCGCTGTTTTCGATGATCCGTAATACCCACCAAACCAACCCACAAGGCACTATTGTGGCTTATGCGGATAATTCGAGTGTTATCGAAGGGGCCGAAATTGCCCGTTTTTATCCGGGTGAGAACAATGCTTACGACTATCAACACGAGCAGACGCATTTGTTGATGAAAGTGGAGACACACAATCACCCGACCGCGATTTCACCTTTCCCTGGTGCGGCGACCGGTGTTGGCGGAGAGATACGAGACGAAGGCGCAACTGGGCGCGGTTCTAAACCAAAGGCCGGCCTAACGGGCTTTTCGGTATCCAATTTGAATATTCCAGGGTATGTCCAGCCGTGGGAATATGACGGGTCTGTAAATGCGGATGGCCAGCCTTTTTACGGTAAACCGGCACGGATTGTTTCCGCTTTACAAATCATGCTGGAAGGTCCGATTGGTGGGGCTGCATTTAATAATGAATTTGGCCGACCCAACCTGGCTGGTTACTTTCGGTCCTTTGAAGAGCGTGTTGCCGGGGAGATGCGCGGCTATCATAAGCCGATCATGCTGGCGGGCGGCATGGGCCAAATTTCTGCTAAACATGTCAATAAGGAACAATTTCCGGCAGGGTCGTTATTGATTCAACTGGGCGGCCCAGGCATGTTGATTGGCTTGGGTGGCGGTGCGGCGTCCAGTATGGATACCGGTGCCAATATGGAATCACTCGATTTTGATTCGGTGCAACGTGGCAACCCTGAAATGGAGCGGCGTGCGCAAGAAGTGATTGATCGATGCTGGCAAATGGAGAGAACCGGTGCAGGTAATCCGATTCTATTCATTCATGATGTCGGTGCCGGTGGTTTATCCAATGCGTTTCCGGAATTGGTGAATGATTCCGGGCGTGGCGGACGTTTTAATTTGCGCGATATTCCATCGGAAGAATCCAGTATGTCACCGATGCAGATTTGGAGCAACGAAGCACAAGAGCGCTATGTTCTGGCTGTAAAGCCCCATTCACTGGACCTTTTCAAGCGTATTTGTGAACGTGAACGCTGTCCATTTACGGTGGTAGGCGTCGCAACAGACGAACAACAATTAGTCGTGTCTGATCCGCAATCGGCTTCTCCACCTGTTGATATGGCGCTATCCGTTTTACTCGGTAAGCCACCAAAAATGACGCGTGATGTGTCCCATCGTCACAATGCCTTGCCTGTATTGAATACAGATGGTTTAGATTTGGGTGAAGCTGCTTATCGTGTGTTGCGCCTGCCGACTGTCGCAGATAAAACGTTTCTCATAACCATTGGGGATCGCAGTGTCGGCGGTATGACCGCACGTGATCAAATGGTGGGTCCGTGGCAAGTGCCTGTCGCTGATGTGGCCGTTACCATGATGGGCTACAAAGCCTTTCTGGGTGAGGCTTTCGCAATGGGTGAGCGCACCCCGTTGGCGTTGATTGATCCTGTTGCTGCGGCACGAATGGCGGTGGGGGAAGCGATCACCAATATTGCCGCTGCACCGATTAAGCAATTGAGCGATATTAAATTATCTGCTAACTGGATGGCGGCAGCCGGGCATAGTGGGGAAGACGCTAATTTGTTTGATGCGGTTTATACGGTCGGAATGGAATTGTGTCCGCAGTTGGGCATCAGTATTCCAGTTGGTAAAGATTCTATGTCGATGAAAACCGCATGGGACGAAATTGATCCTCAGACCCAAACCAAAACCCATAAAGAAGTTACGGCACCGTTATCGTTGATTATTTCAGCATTTTCAGCTGTCACTGATGTGCGCCGTACTTTAACGCCGCAATTGCGTACGGATTGCGGGGAAACGGAATTAATCTTAATTGACTTGGGGTTTGGGCAAAATCGTATGGGCGGTTCCGTCCTTGCACAAGTGTACAAGCAAATCGGTAATGTCGCGCCGGATATCGACGGTGAGCAAGGCGTCGAGAAACTCAAAGCATTATTTACGGTCATACAGCGGTTAAACACAGAAAACCGATTATTGGCTTATCATGATCGATCCGATGGCGGCTTGTTTGTGACCTTATGTGAAATGGCTTTTGCAGGACATGCCGGCATCACGATTAACTTGGATCAGCTCTGTTTTGATGCCATGGCCAGTGATGTGGATGGGTCGGAATTGCAACCGGAAAAATTGGGCGGCAGATTTCTCGAACGGCTTTTTGCGGTGCTATTTAATGAGGAATTAGGGGTTGTGATTCAAATTCAGAGTGAGCAACGTCATGAAGTAATGAAAGTCTTATCCGATGCAGGGCTGCAAGCGGCCAGTTTTGTCATTGGCCAGCTCAATAATGATGATGAAATTCGTTTCATGCGAAATAATAAGGCGGTATTGAGTGAGCAGCGCGTCACACTGCATCGTGCGTGGTCGGAAACCACTTATCAAATGCAAAAATTGCGTGATAATCCTATGTGCGCGCAGCAAGAATATGATCGTATTATGGATCAATCAGATTCTGGTTTACAGATTGAATTATCTTTTGATCCAAATGACGATATTGCCGCGCCGTATATTCAGACTAATGTGCGTCCAGCTATGGCGATATTGCGTGAGCAAGGTGTCAATGGTCATGTGGAAATGGCCGCTGCATTTGACCGGGCAGGTTTTACTGCGATTGATGTGCATATGAGTGACATTATTGCTGGCCGTGTTTCATTGGCTGATTTTAAAGGCTTTGTCGCCTGTGGTGGTTTCTCCTATGGTGATGTGCTCGGTGCGGGTGAAGGCTGGGCCAAGTCGATTTTATTTAACAGTCGTGCACGTGATGAGTTTGCTACCTTTTTTCAACGTCAGGACACGTTTGCATTAGGCGTTTGCAATGGTTGCCAGATGATGAGTAATTTGCATGAAATGATTCCCGGTGCAGCGTATTGGCCGCATTTTGTGCGGAATCGATCGGAGCAGTTTGAAGCGCGATTTGTCATGGTGGAAATACCACAAAGTCCCTCGTTATTCTTTGATGGCATGGCCGGAAGCCGTATGCCGATTACCGTGGCGCATGGTGAGGGACACGCCGAAATTGCTGGTCAATTGGCAGAAGTGGAACCGTTAGTGACCATGCGTTTTGTGGATCATCATGGCCGGGCTACTGAGGACTATCCGTATAATCCGAATGGTTCGGTACAAGGGATCACCGGACTGACGACCCCGGATGGGCGTTTTAATATTATGATGCCGCACCCGGAGCGCGTGTTCCGTGTGGCACAGCATTCCTGGTATCCCGAGATGCCTGTCGAAGAACGTGCCAATGCGCCAGAAGATGCGCCGTGGTTGAGACTTTTTAGAAATGCACGAAAATGGGTTGGATAATGATAATTAAAATGACAAACTTAAACCTTATATTAAAAAATGGCTTTGCCGGTTTGCTATTGCTGGTGGTAGCGACTCAACTGGCGGTGGCGCAGACCAAGCCGCTTAAAAAACCCGCACAAACAAACTGTGTGCCGTTAGGCAGTTGGGTCGCGCCCGATAGTGGTCAGGTGACCAACCGTGATGTGATTGCACGTGCGGCTAAGAATTCTGTGGTGCTTTTAGGTGAAACCCATATCAATGCCGACCATCATCGTTGGCAGTTGCAAACATTGTCGGCATTGTATGCAGAGCGTCCTAATATGGTGATCGGTTTTGAAATGTTTCCGCGTCGCGTACAAGACGTGTTGGACCGATGGGTTGCTGGTGAGCTGACTGAAAAAGAGTTTTTACGGGTTGTGGAGTGGGGCCGGGTATGGAATACCGATGCTAATCTTTATTTGCCGCTGTTTCATTTTGCCCGTATGAATAATATTCCTATGGTTGCGCTGAATATTGAAAAAAAACTGCGTCGTCAAGTTGCTGAGAAAGGTTTTAATGGTGTTCCGGTGGAACATCGTGAGGGACTGACCCGTCCGGCTGATCCCAGTCAGGCATATTTGGATTATCTGTTGCCGATTTATAAACAGCATGACCGCAAAGAGATGAAAAAAGGCGATATCGGCAATGATGACCCCGATTTCAGGCGTTTCATTGCTGGTCAGCAGTTATGGGACAGGGCGATGGCTGAAATGTTAAAAAAAGCATTGGTGAATGGTGACGGGATAGAGCAACCACTGGTTGTCGGTGTCATGGGGTCGGGTCATGTAATACACGGCTTCGGCGTGCCGCACCAATTAAATGATTTGGGTGTAAAAGAGATTGCGTCGTTATTGCCGTGGGACCAGAATCGATCTTGTAAATTATTGGTTGCCGGTGTGGCGGATGCGGTTTTTGGTGTGTTGCCACATATTTCCAACCCGTTTGAGCCGCAGCATCAACGTCTCGGCATTCGTTTCGAAATGGGCAGAGGCGGCGCGGTAATTTTACAAGTCGAAAAAGACAGTATCGCGGAGCAATCGAATCTGCAAGACTCCGATGTAATTCTTGAAATGGCGGGTATGCCACTTAAAAATACCGAAGACGTGGTTGCGATCGTCAAACGCCATGCGCCAGGCACCTGGTTGCCATTAAAAGTTATGCGAGGTCAACAAGAAATCGAAATCATTGCCAAATTCCCCGCATTAAAGAAATAGCAGTGCTTGTGGGTGTTTGAAAAATTAACTGGTCCGGCCCGAACGTAAGACGCGAGAATTTTTTTTCGCAGCATGGAGATTGGAATGAAATCTGATTTTTTTGAGATATCTTTATGGTAAGACATTCATTTATTAAATGGATCGGTATTCTTGTATTGCTCTTTTCTGCTATTAATGCGGCATCATCTGCTGTTAATCTGGGCGGTGAGATTCATTACGATATTAATGTGCGAATCGATCCGGATACCCGAACTATCGAAGGGCGAAATGTCATCACGGTTAAAAAGCCGAGAACAATTAATATTGTATTGAATCGGCAATTTGAAGTGACCCAGGCATTAATCGACGGTCAACCGTTAGACGGTCATTATCAAAGGACCGAATGGTCGCATTTGTGGCAGATCTCCAATGATTTACGGCCCGAACAGCAGATCGAGATTCATTGGCGCGGTGAATTATCTCCGTTGGATGCGTCGCTGAGTCATGAGCAAACGCTAGGCAGGCCAGTTGCTGTTAGTGAGGGAGATGGAACATTCTTACCCAATGGCTCGAACTGGTATCCGCGTATTGTGGGCGGGTTGGCACGTTACAATGTTGCGCTTGCCTTGCCACCCGGTCAGCGTGGCCTAGTGGCGGGGCGCTTGCTTGAAGAACAGGAATCAGAGCAGGGCTATCAAGCCCAATTTGAATTTCCGTTTCCGGCGGAAGGGATTACCTTAATGGCAGCACCCTATCAGATAGAGACAGATACCTACACAAGTATTACTGGTGAATCAATTCAGTTGCGCACCTATTTCCACCCGCAACTTAAGGGGCTCTCGCAAGAATACTTGGCCGCAGTCAAACGTTATCTTAAGTTATATGAGCCTTTGATAGGCGGTTATCCATTTACGGAATTCAGTATCGTATCCAGCCCGACACCAACCGGTTTTGGTATGCCTACACTGACTTATTTGGGCATTAACGTGTTGCAACTGCCATTTATCCGCAATACATCACTTGGCCACGAAGTACTACATAACTGGTGGGGGAATGGGGTCTATCCAGATTATCAAAGCGGTAATTGGTCGGAAGGGTTGACCACTTTCATGGCGGATTATGCCTATAAAGAATTAGAAAGCAGTGATGCGGCACTTGAAATGCGGTTGGATTGGTTGCGTGATTTTGCCGCATTGGAACCCGGCCAAGATGCGCCACTTGCCGATTTTACCTCACGCACCCATGGCGCATCTAAAATTGTTGGTTACAACAAATCGGCCATGCTGTTTTTGATGTTACGTGACGAGTTGGGTGAAGAAATTTTTAACCGTGCGATTCAAGCGCTTTGGAAAATGCAGCAATTTCGTGTTACCTCTTGGGATCATTTGCAGCGTTCCTTTGAAATGGAGTCTGGCCGTGATCTGCGATTGTTCTTTGAACAATGGTTAAACCGGACCGGCGCACCGGAACTGCACGTCGCTAAAATCAGACAAGAACAAACACCCGGTGGTTATCGCCTGCATCTAGTGGTTGAGCAATCTGAGCCAATCTATCAATTGCGTGTGCCAATGACCGCGTACACCGTGGCAGGCGAAGAAACGTATATCCTCAATCTACAACGGCGTCAGCAAGTATTTACCTTGGATATCAAAAATAAAGTACAGCGCGTTGTATTAGATCCCGAGGCACGCTTATTCCGCCAACTGGCTCCAGGTGAAGCACCACCAATACTGCGGGAAGTGATGGTGAACCCCACCACACAAACTGTTTTATTATCAGATAATGGTGAAGTACGACAAATCGCAGAAACCTTAGCTGGCAGACTGCAACGCCGTGCACCCAAAATAATCCCGGCCAACCAGAATTTACCCGCAACACCTATGTTAGTGATCGGTCTGCAACATGAAATCAATGCCTGGTTAGAAGCTAGAAACTTGTCATCACGACCGGAAATTGTCAGTAATCAAGGCACCGCACAAGCCTGGACGTTAACTCGACCCGACGGTGCGTCATTGGCTGTCGTGTCTGCGCAAAATGCCGCTTCGTTGGAAGCCCTGATTCGCCCATTGCCGCATTACGGACGACAGAGTTATATGGTGTTTGAAGGTCGGCAGGCTATAAAAAAAGGGCTTTGGCCGGTGCAGTTGCGGGAGGTTAGGGTTGAGTGAAGGATGACACGCAAAATTGCATCCATGAATCAGAATAGTTTTCAGGTTTTATTATCCTAAAATCCTCATAGCGTGGTTCATCTTTAAGATGCGTAACATTTGATAAGATATTTGTTTTATTTCATAAGACTAGCAAATACTGAAGCGATCAACTGAGGATTTTAGGATTATTAGTCCTTTTTTTTAGCGCTTCAGAAAACTCCGTCAAGAAGTTTTTGCCACGAACGTCAACAACTTTAAAGGGTGAAAGATCCTCGTCAAAATTGGTTTCTACATCTTTAATAGCTGCTTGGTTGAATAATAACTTATCGGCAAGGGCGCGTAGCATAATGCTGTTTTCTTTTACCTCGAGCGTCACCCGAATCAGTTCCTGTTTTACATCCTCGCTTAAATCAGCTTGCTTAATGACCGCTCTGGTATAGGTATGCTTACTTTGAACATAGTTGATTTTCAGATTTTCAAAGAAAGCGACATAAAAAATCGCGATACTGAACAATCGTGTCCAAAAAAGGTCATCAAACAAAAATTCAAGCTCTATTTCGGTAGTGCCATCGTTTTTAGGGAATTGACGAATAATATTGCCATTGGTCGTATAGATATCCATATTTATTGACTTGTTAACCTTCGTCTTTGACCAAATCAGCCAGTTTATTGCGTAGGGTAATCATATCGTTGATACCGGTTGTGATCTCCTGAAGGAATTGGGTCCGCTTCTCTCCATCAGACAAAGGCGTGAAATCTTTCACCAATTCCTTATCTAGGTCATCAAATTTTTGGCCCAGGCTGCCATTAATGTAGGCAAGGATATCGACATATTTCTGCAGTTCATCTTCACCCTCCAGGCCAATGGTGAATCTCACCTCTTTGCCCGTTTCCCCGAGGTTAGAGACAGGAAAACCAAAACTAAAGCGCATGGCAACCGCTAGTCCGGTTTGCCGTAGGATGGTATTAATCCCTTTTTCCAGTACATCCACATTAAATTGATGCATTTCCTCATAACCATGCGCAGATTCAATCGGGTAAATCTTAGCAATAAAATCATCATACCGGATAGAAACATAGCAGGTTCCGTCGTCGGTATTGTCAGTAACAGTAATCGCATCTGCAGAAATATCCAATTTCTCGAAAGCATCTTTAAGCATTTCATGCATCTTTTTGGTATTACTTCTTACCGCTTTGATGTAATCGACCTGCTCCTTGTTCGTATGTTTGAACAAAGCCTGGAAGTACTTTTGAATCGTTGGATCGACAGGGTCACTTTCTCGGGCAACCTTCATCGAGTCGTTGAATTTTTCCCAGGCTTCTCCTTTGTTATAGGCAAATACCAGTCCGCCACTTTGTTTATCCATTCCAAGTTGGGTAAATTTGGTAAGGCTTTGTACAAAGACCAGGTTCAGGTTACCTGAAGCGATATAGTCGTGGGCCTTTGTTCTGATCTCATTGATTTCCTCTTCAGAGGTATGGTTGAGCGTAATGTCCACCATTACTGTGAGTTTGTATGCGTCGTAATCATCACGCAGTATTAATTTCGTGAACACATCATCGATTAACTTCGACACATTATTGGCGGCGATATTTTCTTTTGTCGCGTCATTGGGGTGGATGTCGACCATAATCACGTTGACATCTGTAGTTTTGGCGCTGAGGCCGGTGTAATTTTCTGACAATAGATAATTATCAACGGACGAGGGGCTTTCCAGGGTTACCTTGCTGCCCTTGCTGGTGTTTCGCGTCGCATTCAACTTGTCATTTAATTCAAAGTAAATGTTATAGAATGCTTGGATATTGAGCGAATCAGTACCATCTTCCGTGGCTTGATCGACTACGGCATTATAGGCTTGTGAAAAAGCCTTCAAACCATAATCGGCCAGGTGAGCGCCTTGGAAAAACTTGTCTTCATCTTCTGTTTCCTCAATTTTCTGGGGGGCGTGATAGTCATAGTTATCAACGGGCGATTTTTCCAATTCTAGTTTAAGAATAACCGCTTCATGAATCCCCTGAAGATTCCGTACAAGGTCTTCTACCTTTCCCTTTGAAAGCAGGGCATCTTGTAAATGCATCTCGAGTTGTTTCAATACAAACTTAGGAAGTGGCGTATCATCAGATAAAGCCCCTGTGCCTTCCAGCAATTTAACCGCAGCATCCACTTCAATTTTTAGATTGGTCGTGTCTTCTGCGAATCCAAGTTTGAGTTGCTCAAGTGCGGTCTGTGTTTTGGTTAATTGATCATCGACTTGCGCCAGGCTGGTGTACTCTTCTGGTTTAAAGCCTCTGATCATGGCTTCAAGTTTCTTGAGTTTTCCTCTTCCACTATCTGAACCTTTACTTTTTTGGCGCTTAATGATCTCAAGCGCAATATCCTTCAGTGGATGGGTTTTCATTAACTTTCGAGTTGAATCGGTCGGGTTGGGCACATTACCCGATTTATTGATGGCTGTTTTAACCGCCATACCCATGGTATGGTCGTCAACCAAAATGGCAGGCTGATCAAATTGATTGTCTTTTCCTTCGATGGTAATGACACCGCCTGTAGTGACTGCCATATTTGCCGTATCAAAGGCTCTTTGCACCTTTGTCTTCAGCTTGTCATAAGACCCTTCTGCGCCATCCTTCGTGAAAGTTGCCGGGTCTGTAACGGATTTTTTAGTGCTATCCAGGTAATTTTTAAATTCATCATTTTGTACCAGATTGCTGAAATGTTTTTCTACATCAGTAACTTTCTGGGCGTCAAAATCTCGAACCAATCGTTTAGCATTTGTGGATCGTTCCTGTTCATCCTTCAATTTAAGCCAGGCTACAAACCCAGGGATCTTATCCTTATACTTCTGGGTCATTTCATTCTTTTTCCCAGAAGCAATCTCATCCTTTGAATCGTCTATTTCCTTATCATGTATGAAATTATCAATCCCTTTTTTTATTTCAGCCTTTATTTCTATTTGATCTAGTTCCCCCTTCCCGCCATGGACAGTTTCCATTTCCTTATCAATCAATTTTTCTGAAACAGCTTTTATGAATACAGACTTTACTACGCTGCCCAATTGCTCTGTTATTGCATGCTGTTCACCCGAATTAGCCACATCTTTTATCATTGTGGTGACATCAACGAAGGCTTGAGTATTACCGGAACCTTCCCAATATTCAGTTAGATCTTTATCATTCTGGAAAAGGTATTCAGCCGATTTTTCGACGGTTTTTTTTAAGTGGGCTTTTATTCCATCAAGGTCAATGTCAGTATCAGTATTAACCTTCATCACCTCGAAGAATTGACTGAGTACTTCTCCCATTTCACTTGTTCTGGTTAGGAACAACTTTTCACTACGGTATTTTCCGGGGAGCTTAGCCTCAAGGGCGTTTGTATAACTGGTGGCAAATGAACGAAGATATTGACTATTTTCCTGAAAATTAAACGGCGTTGCCTGGTAATCCATTCGTTCGATTTCTTCTTCGCGGAACAACGCATTGGTTATAAACTGTTGCAACAAATACATTGAGATTCCGTTTTTTACTCTCTCCTTTTCCGCATCCAGTGCCTCTTTTGTTTCACTTGTGATACCGTTTAGCTCAGTTAGCGCATCGATTCGGGCATGTTCTTTTAGGGTTTCCTTATAGGTTTCAGACCATGCGCCAAACTCGTGAGTTTTCTTTTCCTCTGTCAAGTTATATTCGCTCTCTCTTGCCGAGTCGGTGTAATACTTATCTTCTTCCGACTCTTTCCAATACAGTGGCGTCAACAGATTGCGGATTTGAAAATCCACCTTAACCGGGTCTTCATACGCCTTAATTGTTTTCAGTTTAAGCCATGGTTCGTTATCATCCATTTTGAAGCCGGAGTGTTTAGGATCATCAATGGGTTTGAACTGGTAAGGGTGGTTGATGGCCGGAAGCGGTGTCCAGTTTGTTTTGTTGCCTGTTTCTGAGAACTTCATTTGCAAAGCCTTTTCCCCCATTACATCGGCTTCTTTCTCCAGTCCCGCATCATCGTTTAGTTCTATTGTTCTGCGGTTATGCTTCATCTGCGTGCTAGGTTGAACCCGCCCTAGTTTTTGCTGCACAACATGCCATGCTTCATGGGGTAAATGCTTTTCTTGCCCTGGGCTTAAATATATATTGGCACTCTGAGCATAAGCATGTGCTTTCAATTGGGCTGGTTTGTCCGAATTGTAATGCACCTTAACATCGTCCATAGATAGGTTTGAGAGATTCTCCAGGCCTGACTTTAAATGATCAGGTAAACCAGTCTTATTTTCCCTTTTCTGTATAGGGTGTTGTTGCGCTGAATAATTTTTTGTTATCGTTCGTAATTGCGCTATTTGCTTTGCTCTTGGACTATTGCCGACTATTTTCTGGAAGGCTTTCAACTGTTTTGCTTGAGGGCTATTATTTGCTATCTCTTTCCGTTTTCTTAGTGCAATTGTCTCAGGCCGGTTATCAACAAACTGAACGGCAGACTCACCATCACTTTGCATTTGAGAATTCTCATTCGCAATCGATTGGCTTTTATTTTCTTGTGCTTTGTCTGCGTTAGCACTCATTGTTTGTTCTTTCCTGATTTTTTAGGTTCAAGGCACAAAATAAGATTTTACACGTGTAAATGATCATTTTGTAAAGCAAAAATGGTAAATTCTGGGGGTGAACTGAATAGTTACATAACAAAAAGAAAAGAGGAAATAGAGATGCCACAAAAATTTGATTATATTTGCCTCGGTGCGGGTAGCGGTGGTATTGCCTCGGCCAACAGGGCTGCGATGCATGGCGCGAAAGTTTTACTGATTGAGGCCAGAGACGTCGGTGGCACCTGCGTTAATGTCGGTTGCGTGCCTAAAAAAGTCATGTGGTATGGCGCCCATATCACTGAAGCGATCCATTTGTTTGCCAAAGATTATGGCTTGGATGTGACGGTCAATAAGCTTGATTGGAATATGCTGGCAAGCAATCGTGAGGCTTATATTAAACGTATCCATGGTTCTTATGAACAGGGTTTTACGGGTAATGGCGTGACCTTGATCAACGGCTTTGGCCGTTTTGTGAATAACCATACCATTGAAGTGAATGGTGAACAGTACAGTGCAACGCATATTCTCATCGCAACTGGTGGTGCGCCCATTATTCCTGATATTCCAGGCGCATCGCATGGCATTGACTCCAATGGTTTCTTTGCGCTACGGGAGCAGCCGAAAAGTGTAGCTGTGGTAGGGGCGGGTTATATCGCGGTTGAGTTGGCTGGTGTATTGCATGCTTTGGGCAGTGAGACGCATTTATTTGTGCGTAGACATGCGCCACTACGCAATTTTGACCCGATATTGTATGAGACATTAGTGGAAAGTATGGCAGCAAATGGCCCGGTATTGCATCCCCAGAGTACGCCAAAAAGGCTGGATAAAAATACCGACGGTAGCCTGGCATTGCATCTGGAGAGCGGTGAAAACTATACGGTTGATACTGTAATCTGGGCAGTTGGCCGGGCACCGGCAACAGGAGGTATCGGTCTGGAAAATACCGATGTAAAGCTGGATGATAAAGGTTATGTTATTGTCGACGGGCAGCAAAATACCAGTGCTAAAGGTATCTACTGTGTTGGCGATTGTATGGCCGGTGGTGTGGAACTCACGCCTGTTGCGGTTAAAGCCGGGCGTTTGTTGTCCGAGCGTTTATTTAATGGTCGGTTAGATGCAAAAATGGATTTCGATCAGATTCCAACCGTGGTTTTCAGCCACCCGACTATTGGTACCATGGGTTTGACCGAAGCTGAGGCTTGTTCCTGCTATGGTGAGGGAAATGTTAAAGTTTACACGTCGAATTTTACTGCCATGTATACCGCGGTGACCAATCATCGGCAGCCTTGTAAGATGAAGCTAGTATGTGCCGGGAAAGACGAGAAAGTAGTCGGTATCCATGGGATTGGCCAAGGGATGGATGAAATTCTCCAAGGTTTCGCTGTTGCCGTTAAGATGGGCGCAACTAAAGCTGACTTTGACGCGGTAGTGGCGATTCACCCAACCAGTGCTGAAGAGTTTGTTACTATGCGGTGAAACTGCAGAAAATAAATAACCTAATAAAGGAAAAACAAATGAAGAAAGAAGATCCAACTTTTTACAAAAGAGCTGATGAGCATATCCGGTTATCAAATAATCAGGTCAGCAAGGAAGTTGGCAGGGGCATGGTTAGTGCATCGTTTTTATATTCCGCTGCAAGGTTTAATGCCTATGTCAGTGCAAGCAGCTTTAAGAGTTCTAAAGAGTTCATTGAAGCGAAAGAAGTAACGATGAAGTATTTTATGGACGAGTATAAGAACATGCTTGAAGAAAATATGGATGACTATATTTTAAATTTCTCCAAGTATTTGAAGCCTAAGAATTAATAAATTCAGGCTGAATTGTATTAGCTCCGACTTCACTTGATGAGTGACCCTTTAGCCTTGTGGAGTCTAGTTTTTCTGTATCTACTTTAATTGGGCATAATCCCATGATTATTTTTAATCTTATTCAGAAATTCAATGAGATCATAATCCTAAAATCCTCAGTTGATCGCTTCGATATTGGCCAGTCTTATGAAATGGAACAAATATTTTGTCGGATGTCACGTACCCTAAAGGTGAACCACGCTATGATGCTTATAGCACACTGTTCTTTATCTTTTGCTGCGTTGCACTTCGTTGTAATAACTCGTTATTACTCCCCTCACTGCGCCTTGCCAAAAATAAACAACAATGCGCTCTAAGCACCATCCAACTGAGGATTCTAGGATAATCGATTGTTTTGTGATTAGATGCTTTCAGTAATCAGGGGTGGTCAAATTTGATGTGTAGAGGAGCAAGCGGCAACCTGTTTTTGATCTTCGGTTTGTTTGATACCGGCGACAGATTTATGCCGCTATGTTTAATTGCATTTTATAGCGTAAACGGTAGGGATGTGAAATCTTGACGCCGCAAGGATGTGCAAAGGCTTTACGCTTTAGTAATCACGTACTTTAGTATTTTTACAACCTGCTCTGGGGTTGTGGTCCATGCCATTGCCGTAGCGTCAACCTCCTTGAGTGGGTGTATGAGTTCCGCATCATGTAGCGTAATATAGGGTGTGCCCATTGCGGCACAGAAACCGGCATCAAAAGCAGCATTCCATTGTTTATATTTGTCTCCGAAACGTACCACAGCAATATCGCAGTTCTCAATAAGCGTCTTGGTTCTGATCGCATTAACTTTCGCTGATTTGTGATCTCGCCAAAAACTGCTATCTTCTTCTCCCAGAAAATCACCTGCAGCATCGCTTGCTTGATGGTCTGTGACGGCAGAGGTGAAAATAATTGGCAGATTGAGCGCCGCACAACCTTCTTCTAACCGTTGTCTCCAGTCAGTATGTATTTCCCCGGATAAATATACGTTCCACTCCATGTTCTCTCCTGTGTAGGTTAATAAGGGCACCTCTAAAAATCCATATTTCGTCACAATACTGCGTTACTCACAAAAAATATCTCCTTATATATCAGTTATATGCTGCGCGGCTAAATTGGTCGTAAACTTGGCCCATATTGCACTATATTTCAGCTTGTTAATGAACCACTGTTATCCTGACATCAAGGGTTCCTGAATCAAGATAACCGATTTTGCTAAAAGCCGTGCGAGATAAATCAATGATGCGCCCCTTTACAAAAGGTCCTCTGTCATTGATTCTGACAATGATGCTTTTATCATTTTTTATGTTTGTTACTTTTACTTTTGTGCCAAAAGGTAATTTTTTATGTGCTGCAGTATGCGCAAGCTGATTAAATCGTTCGCCATTAGCTGTTTTTCTAAATTGAAATTTCGCCGCATAAAAAGACGCTTTTCCAAACTCTGTATGCCCCATTAAATGTGGGGTGCTATTAGTCGGTGAACTCAATAGCATTATGCATACAAATAAAAATAATAGTTTTTTTGTCATCACAACCTCGATTCTTCAATTTGTATAATATTTTACACAAAAATCAATAACGCTAAACTAACCCACGTCGCAGAAAATATTCTGCGACACACATTTTTTGCAGTAGTATTGTGTCGATAAAGTAAATCGGCTTTGATTTAACCCAGATTTTCCATTAGTGATTTATCAATGACGAGAAACTAATCAAATAAACAACTTCATCAAAATTACCTGGAAGAAAAACTGTAAGCGAGCAGCGCAACCATCTAATAATTTTAAAAAACCCATATTATCATCAAGTGTTTTTATGAGGATATTAAATGTCATTCCCCGCGCAGCAGCAAAAACATATAGAAGCCTGGCTCATTAAGTTTCAGTCAAAAATACAAAAAAGTATGCGACAAATTTTGTAAGTATTTCAACTAAATTTATTTTCATGGTTATTAGATGAAATGGGGTAGCTTCCACTGCCACGAAAAGGTCGCGCATGGGCGCATTCTTATCCTTTAAAATCAATTACTATCCAGGATTAAGTCGGCAGCCAGATTTTGCAACGTGTACGGCATTGAAATTAACAAACAAAATGGAGGAATAAATCATGAGTGATTTTGTAATACAAGAATGGCATATCTTAGTCGCGCTTTTCACACTTGCAGTTGGGGTATTGAAATCAGAGATAGTCGGTTCTTTTAACCACGCTGTTATGGTTTTTGAACAAAGAAGGTACGTAGGAAAGACTGTGAAGTTACTGAATGCTGGTAATGGTGAGTGGAATGAAGTAAGAATAAACAGGTATCAATATGAGATACCATTTTTTCGAAGTGGCGGTGTTTTCATCACTCATAAAGAAAACGGTTCCGATTATATTCAAGAAAAAATTTCTTTTACTAATTGGGCTAGCCTAAGGATTCGTGTTCCATAAAGTTGCGTGATTTTGCGGGGCATTTATCTCCTAATAATTTTCAAAATTATAGGCTATAAATCACTACAGAATTATTAGACCACTACAGTGTGATAGGGTTAAGTAGCGAGTAGGGGGGAATGCAGAGTTCGGAAAAAATCGTACGCTAAGGTGTATGCTGATTGGGGTGTACCTTAGGCGGACGTCAGTGAATCTGGGGTAAATTCCAACAAAGGTGCAATCTAGTTTGCACATTGATGCCAGTTAGGGGAGAGGAGTCCATCCCATTGGGTTAGTGTGTTCTTGGTATTCTCTAAAATATCAGGGAGTTATAACTAAATCTGGTGTTTGGGGGGGTTGAAAAATAGCGGCATATCTGGTTGATTAGTTGTCACCAAACAATGAAATCAACTTTGAGGAGATGCGCCGCTATGAAAAAGAATACTGTTGTTGAGCTGACACGTCCAGATCAATTTAGTGATTCATTGACAGAGCTGTTAAGAACGGGAGCCAGACAATTGATAGAACAAGCTGTTGAAGCTGAATTGGCTGGTTTTATGGAGCA
>JAJFJJ010000127.1 GCA_021774195.1 Nitrosomonas sp.
GAGTGATGAATAGGACAATCTGTCTCTCAACCGTTGATTGGAAAAACTTCGTTTTACCTCAAATAACAGAGTTTGTCCAGAATTTATACCTACCTTTATGTTTTAATTAATAATACAGGGAGAGCGTGAATCCGCCGTGCCGTATAAGTTCCTGCCCATTGCTTCATGGAAAAAGATCACGATAGTCAATCTCACTGGATACCGATCGATAACAGGATGGCTATACAAGGGCTTCTGGCCGAACGCAAAGAAGAAATACGTGTTTATGTGGTAACGATCGATACGCCTTCGGAATATGCTTGGATACATGATCGCTGGCCAAGATTGGTTAAGTTGGGTCAACATAAACCAACATGAGGCATACTGATCTGTGTTGTCAGCAGTTTCCTTACTTTGTTGTTTCCTGATACGCCGTTCTATAGATGGGTCAAGGTGTTGGTCGAGTTTTTTCCATTCAAGCTAGGCATTTTGCCTGGCTCGTTTTCACCCTATTTTTGGATAGACACCGATTGATATGGATTTTTCTTTGTCATGAATCTTGTACCGTAACCGCCAATATTTGCGGCCATTAGCATACACCCACAGATAAAGTCCTTCACCATCATGAAACTTACGAATCTTCTTTCCTTCACTGGTGGCGTTCTTACAAGTAACGTTATCAAGGGCATGTCGGGTAGCCATAATGTGGTAACTTTTTTTACACAAAAATTGTTACTACACAAATCACCACACTTTTTTCTTGGATGCGAATGGATTACTTAGGACTAATACGGACAGAAGAACACTTAAACCTGTTATTTCTATTGGATAATTCGTACTTGTGCGGATGGGTGCGGACTTGGGAATGGCGGAGGCGGTGAGATTCGAACTCACGGTAGAGTTGCCCCTACGGCAGTTTTCAAGACTGCTGCTTTAAACCGCTCAGCCACACCTCCGATTTTACAGACCGAATGATACCTTTTAGTGCTAATTTTGGCCAGTAAAAAACGTCATCTATAACGAATCTTATTCAACTTTTAATACTCAAAGTTCTAACCTCTCATCTCAGCACTAAGACTTTAATGATCTTATTGATTGACTTAGGCGTTTTATCTCTTCTTCAGCCGCTATTAGCCGAGTAATATCATATTGCACGCCAAGAAAGTAAAGCAAGTTCCCTTTTGGATCAAATAATGGCGTCATCTTTAATTGATTATAAAATAACTCGCCATTTTTACGATAATTTTTAAGTGTTACTTCAATTGGCACTTCATTTTTAATTGCCTCTCGCAGTTTCTTGACACCTTCTTGCTCGTGCTCAGCGCCCTGCAAAAAACGACAATTCCGACCCAATACTTCTTCTTGGGTATACCCCGTCATTTCTTCAAATGCTTTATTAGCATAAACTAAAGGTATATCTTCTTTATCAGGGTCTGCCAATGTTACGCCATTTACACAGGAATCCAGTATTTTGGATAATACTTGCGGAATCAACCCAGGGTCTTTCTCTACGATAAAGTCCATGATTTTTTCTCCAGATATAGCTATTTCTAGCTAAAACGCATCAAATCGTATTAATAAATTAAATCAGCCATCTACTTCAGCTTCTATCAATTTTTTAACGTTCCTCACTGTTCTATCGGCACCATCTTGCACAGCTATACGAATCAGTTTTTCAAATGGCTTCATATACAATTCAAGATCAAGCATTTCAAACACAAATGTTATTTTACAATTTGTTTCATCAACCGATTCAATCATATAATTACATCGGTAAGGATTTGTAGTTCCTTCAAAACAAATCTGCTTACCGACATCAAAAACATTTACTTTGAATGTGGATTCAGAACGATTACCTTGATCAACGCGTACCTGGCGGCACAAGGTATTTTGCTTAATCGGGCCATCGGTTAATTTTTCTAATTCGCACACTTCTGGCGACCATCGGGGATAATTAATCAATAAGTCCGTACCGATAAAATGAAATAGTTTATCGCTAGGGCTTTTGATTAATGCGCTGGCTTTACCAACAACAGGGGTTTGTTTAAATAAACCAAGCATTTCAAGATCTCCTGCGTATATTTTCTATACCAAGTATGTATCTATTCCCATTAATAATAAATCATATTGCGACTCCACTAACTCTTTAATAGTCAATGCAGGCAAACCCGTGATTACATTGCCTTCCGAGGCTAGCCAACCCACTGCATCAGCATGACCCATACTAACCACATAGCCCAGCTCATGATGCAAGTAAGGCTCAAGGAGGCTTAACACACTTGAGTGTCTTAATATGTTACGTGCAACCAACTTTCCTTTACGCACGGCTGATTGCGCTGACAATGAGTTGGAACCCAACGAGTTAAAGTGTGAACAATCACCAGCAACAAAAATATTTTTAAACAGACTATCATTTATTGTCACTTGTCCAAAACAATTTGCCTCAAAAATATTTTTTTGTTTTTTACCTACAAATAAAAGCGACAAATCAGAGCGACACTCAAATTCCTTTTTAGTCTGCTTATCCTGCAAAATTATTTTGTCACTCGTCTGGTTAGAGTAATATGTATTTGGATAGAACTCAATGTCTAAATCATGTAGCCGCGACTCCACATAGGTATGAAAACCAGGCGGAAATTGTTCTAATACTCGCTCTCTTGAATGAATCAAACGTAATTTTGCACGGATCTTCTTTCGAAACAGAAATTGCTTAACCTCAAATAAAAACTGAATACCGGTTGCCCCTCCACCAATTACAGATATAACTGGTTCTGAATCATCACTATGTTGGGCCAGTCTGGCGCTTAGAAGCTCTGACCCTGAGTTATTTATAAAGTCCTGCATACTCAGCACATTCTCTACCGGATCACTATCTTTATTTCCACAGCCGGTAGTAATCAACAAGTAATCAAAATCGATTATTTCATCATTTAAAACAAATTGCTTATCGATCTGCCATTGCTGCAGGTTATTCTTATCTACCGATAGCTTTGCTTGAATAAACCGAAATCCAAACCGTTTAGCCAAATCTGCAAAAGGTATTTGCAAATCCGACAATGGATATCGAAATGTCTCATGCAAATGCGTTATCTTGATATGTTGACTGCAAGGGTCTATCACTGTAATTTTACAGTCCGGCGCATAGCGGAATAGCGCTGTCATTGCCGCCATACCAGCATACCCTCCCCCAACAATCACAACTTTCAATTGTTTTTGTTTAGGGATATAAAATGGCAAAAAAGCCACATTGTCTCCTTATTAAATTATTGACCCAGTTAGGGGTGCCCTAAAGGGATTTTATCTGGTTGCCAATTACTAATGGCCCATTGCCAAAAAATGGTGAGATCTTCATTGACTAACGCTTTAGGAGGATTCTGTCCTAAAAATTGCAAAGCAGCAATCATTTGTGGCATAACGTTGGACATATCAATGGGAGGCGCATGCGTTTGCTTGCTGAGCTTTTCCCCTTGCGCATTGGTTACAATCGGCAGATGCATATATACAGGTGTAGTATATCCCAGTAAGCGTTGCAAATAGATTTGACGTGGTGTTGAATCGAGCAAATCCGCTCCACGCACGACATGCGTAATATTTTGCACTTCATCATCTACAATCACGGCCAGTTGATAGGCATAAACACCATCAGCACGGCGCAAAACAAAATCGCCTACCTCTCGTTCTAATTGCTGGCAAACAGCACCTCTCAACGCATCTGTCAATTTGACCGGAAAATGGTCCGTTCTCAATCGTAAAGCCGCTTGTCGTTCCTTGTGGGTAATTTTGTTTCTACAAGTTCCCGGATAAATAAGACCACTATCGCCTAGCCGGCCAGAATCAGCAATTTCTTTACGCGAACAAGTACAAGGATAAATCATTTCCTTCTGTATTAATCGTTCTAATGCAGCCTGATAAACGTCACTACGCTGGCTTTGAAATAAAACCTTCTCATCCCATTCCATCCCCAATTTTTCTAATGCAAACAAAATATCACTGGTAGCTCCCGGCACAATTCGCGGCAAATCCAAATCCTCGATTCTTACTAGCCATTTCCCTTGATGAAATTTTGCATCCAAATAACTTCCCATGGCCGCCACCAAAGAACCAAAATGCAGCGGTCCGCTAGGAGATGGGGCAAAACGGCCACGATAATTTGAAACAACTGGTTGCACTAGGGGGTGTTCTCAATTAGTAAACTGTTGCTGCTGGAAGCCATTTTGGTCCTTAGCAAGGCAGAATGAGCGCAATGTAGTCATTCTACATAAGCGAATGATAACACTGCAAAGGGCTAAAATGGTTCCAGCCTACGGGTTGTCTCTGAAATGGTGCCATGCCGTGTTATTTGTCTCTTATTTGGAATAACCAAACGACGCTCCGCATGCCTTGCATGGCACCATTTCAGTGACAACAGCAATAATTTACTAATTGAGAACACCCCCTAGTACTCCTTCAACTTGATATTTTAGGATACAGCGCTCACAAGATGTTTCGTCACAAGGCGCAGCACTCTGACAAGGGTTATTCCCTTGGCAAGTGCTGCAACGCAGTGACGGGACATCTTGTGAGCGCCCTTCGGGTTAGCTTTTCAGCGCCACTGGCGGTGTTAACCCACATATTGCACCAGTACGCTTAATTTTAGTCTGAAACACCTGCAGTTTTACTGTTTCAAAGTATCCACGAGAGGTACAATTTGTACCCGGCTGTTACTTACCGGTTTTAAACTTGTTCTGATTTGAATTGGGCGCACATACTTCCTACGCCGCAGAATAACTGCGTCTTCGGTCGTGAGCACACCCAATTCAAACCAGCCCTACGTTTAAATTCCGGTAACTGATGCAATATACGGGTTAAGCCTCTTGACAAGGGAGTGGCCATTGCCTTCAAGGCCCGCCTTGCCAGTAACTCTGAAAAGCTAACTGTATCCTAAAATATCAAGTTGAACCTAGTATCCTCAGTTGGATGGTGCTAAGAGTGCATTGTTGTTTATTTTTGGCAAGGCGCAGTGAGGAGTAATAACTAGTTATTACAACGAAGTGCAACGCAGCAAAAGATAAAGAACAGTGTGCTATAAGCATCATAGCGTGGTTCACCTTTAGGGTACGTGACATCTGACAAAAAATTTGTTTCATTTCATAAGACTGGCCAATGTCGAAGCGATCAACTGAGGATTTTAGGATCATGACACAACGCTCAAGCGTGAAGCCTGAGAATAAGCAATTACTTGAAAGGGTGTTAGCTCTGAGTTCCGCACATAAACCAAAATGTCCGCCGGCAAGTCAAGCGCTTGCTCCAACGTCATCTTTATTTTCGCCAATTTGATTCTAGGAATCCGCTGATCTACTTCAAGAAGAATATCAACATCCCCGCCTCTAGCTTGGTCGTTCAAGCGAGAACCAAACAAATACACCGCCGCAGAATCGCCAACAATGTGGGATATGCTCTGAGTAATGATCTGAACTTGTTGTGATGTTAATCGCATGTTTTTACTAATTCTAAGTTCTTATTT
>JAJFJJ010000128.1 GCA_021774195.1 Nitrosomonas sp.
CATCCAACGGCTATCATCAAGCGCTTCTTTGATGACACGCATTTCACCAATGGAAGTTGTTTCTGTTTTAACGTCCAGAGGAATACCTTTTCGCAAATCATAAAACATCATTAAAAGATGTCCTTTTTGGTTGTCGGTTCCGCCGTGCATTGGGTAGACGGGTTGATAGTGTGCCGATTCCTTTTGGTAAGAGGCGTCAATTGCTATCAGGCTTCTTTCGCCAAGATTGGGCATATCAAGAAACCGCTCGGGCAATGTAGTGCGGGCATGGCTTACTAAATGAGAAAAGCTATCGCGCACAATGCGGCACCGTTTCTTTGACGCCAATGCATCCGACCAAGTTGAACGGGCCAAAGGAAGGGGGTGGGCATGACTTAAATGCGCCAAAGACTGGATTTGATCGCGCAGTGTGGTATGCGATTGAAGTTGACGCAAACAACCTAATAAAAGAAAAGCCGGCATCGACAATGTGTTAAATATTTTTTCTGGATAACGCACTTTATCAAGCGCCTTTTGCAAAGGGTTGAACCATTGTTCAAGAACCGTATCTTGTGTCAGAGTATCAATGAGTGGGGCCAATCGATTTTTCATGGGAATCCGTGACTTATAGTTGTTTATATAAGCATAGAAAACGAATTTCTGGAGACTGATGTCAAGTCTTTTTTAGATTATTTTTGATGTTTTTCAATTGTTTGCTTAAGCCTTGTGATTCAAATTAATCACTTGAATTTGTCTATTTTCCGATATTATTCCATGTGAATGTATCTAGGGTGCTTCGCGGTGATTGTTCAGGGAAATACAAAGTATTTACTGCGGACACCGTTACCCTTAAGGTGAATAACATGTGACAAGATGTTCGTTTTATTTCCTTTGATTGGCTAACATTGCTGCGATCAACTACAGATTTTAGGTTTACGTGCTTCTGAAATGTTGGACCAGAAATTTATCCAGTTGATTCGCAAAAGTACCCCGATCATTTTGATTTAATGGAGGTGGTCCACCCGTTTCGATGCCACTGGATCGAAGGCTATCCATAAAGTCTCGCATTGTCAAACGTGCTTTTATGTCATCAGCTGTATAGCGTTCTCCTCGTGGGCTGAGTACATGACCACCTTTTTCAATGATTTCTGCTGCCAAAGGAATGTCGCCAGTAATAACTAGATCACCTGCACTAAGCCGCTTAACAATTTCATTGTCCGCGACATCAAAACCGGCCGAAACTTGAAGAAATTTAATATGCGGTGATGATGCAACATGCATCGAATGATTCGCTACCAGTGTTAGTGTTACTTTGTTACGAACTGCCGCTTTAAATAAGATATTCTTAATTACTGTAGGACAGGCATCAGCATCAACCCAAATATTCATTTTACGTAGTATTACCATTGGATACTTAGAAGTAAGTTAAGCAAACTTAGAAATTAAGTAAAACCAGATCTCGGAAAAGGAGCCTTTGTTATGAAATGCCTGATTATGGCAGGCTATCATTTATTTGACTTCTTCCCAGTGATTCCAGCGGTCAAAACAAATTGCATTGCTTCATCCATACTCATCGAACAATGACGTATATCTTTACGTGGTATTAACACAGTAAATCCACCTATCATATAACTCATTGGTATATATACCAGTACGCCTTCTTCGCTACTAAAAGATGTCGATAACTTTGTCGTGTCTTCCTGAGTCACAAAGCCAATCAATTCCATACCAGTGACTTTTACCGTAACTACACGACCAAATCGATCTTTTTTTGGTGTAAAAAAATCAAATAGATCGCGCATCGCACGATAAATGGTCTTAATGATTGGTAATCGATATAGCAGTTGCTCACTAAATATAAATAGCTGGCGAACGATTATAGCCTTCATCATCAAGCCGACAAAAAACACAACAACTAAACCCACTAGCATGCCAAGTCCTGGAAAATAGGCCAAATCTGGTAGGATCAGATGTAACGCACTACGCATGATATTTTCAGAAGATATCGCCAGCCAGTACAATAGATATACAGTGAGTATGATGGGTAATATGGTAAAAAGGCCTGTGAGTAGGGTTTTACTGATGGACTTCAACATGATAGCTCCAGAATGGCAATAATAAATGAAGAAAGTATATTGAGTAGCTTAGTATTTAAAAACCGCTGATAATAAAATAAGCTTCAGCTGAAGAAATGCTGGAAGCATACGTGGACAAGTTATATTACGACAAGCACTAAGTCGATGACTGCTGCTTTTGTAACAGTATGAGATGCATTTGAATTACACCTGCGTTTATGAAATCAATGCGTAGTATTCATCCAAAGAAATTTAGAGCGATTAGCTGAAAATTTTAGGGTAATGGTGGGTGTCGGGTTACCAAAAGCCCCAGTTACCTGTATAGACTATCCATACACCTAATAAAGCGTTGGTGACAGCATGTGCGAGAATCGGCGACCAAATGGTACCGCTACGCATATATAAAAGGTTATAAACTACTCCGGCAAATAACCCGGCAAGCCATAGATTGTGAGCGACAGCAAATAACATCGCCGTAATGAAAAATGCTTTAAAACCCACTTGCGCCGGTTTGACGGTAAGAAAATCAGGATGCTTAATCCAGCGCATCAAGAATGACCGCCAGAAGATTTCTTCCATCAAAGGAACTACAAGCACTGCTCCTGTCAGCCTTACGGCAACGAGCAACCAATCGATACTGGCATCATCATTACGTGGATCAAAGCCGACCGATTCTCCCATCACCATCCAACCAGCAGTCAAATTGATCCAGGCAATAAATACGATTACACCCGTAGCAATCGCGACAGTCCAGGTGCGAACACCGATGTCATGTGACCAATTTAATTCGCTGTATGCCTTTCTCATCAACCAAAGGACGCCGATAACTGCGGCAATCTTTACGGCATATAACCAACGCAAATCATCCGCACTCCACCCAAAGTACAACAGCACATCTGCCAACAGTAAGAAAAGCAGATAAGTTCCGAATGGTGCTATTCGGCACCAGGTGGCGTGATCATACATAAGAATAATTCCGGCAATCAGACATACTGAGCATATTGAGTGATAATCCCATTTTTTTCAATAAAAATTGTTTGTTTGATTGTTTTTTTGTTATTGGAAGTTGCTAAGAGGAAATCAGGGATAATTATTTTCTAAAAAAAAACCTGCACTAGTTGCAGGTTTTTTTTAGAAATATAAGAAACTTATTTTTTCAGCGTTGCTGTTCTGCGACGTGCTGCAAAACTCACTAAACCTAACCCAACCAACAACATTGCGTAGGTTTCTGGTTCTGGTACAGGAGAAATCGATAAATTTCCTGCATATGATCCCGAATTAAAACCAGGGTTAAGATCACCCATCACAACGAGATCAAAGTCATGGCTGGTATTTAAAGGAGTAAGCTGTAAAGCAGCAGTAAAATCGAAAATCATCGGTGCAGAAGCCACCACAACATTGTCCGTTAAATCAATTAACTGGAAGCTAGAAAACGCCACATTTGGTCCGAAAGTTTGACCGAAGCCCACTCCAGAGATTATACTGCCCCCTCCTGGCCCTGCCATTGCAGGTGTCAGACCGAATGTCCAGTGATCTGTAAATGCTCCCAAAATACTGGAATTCCCAAAAACGGCATCATAGTTACCGCCACTAGCTGTGTTATCGGTGAAGACTAAATTCGTGGAATTTGCAACTCCAACAGATAGGCTTAACCAAGCGACTAGTGCTATGCTCATCATTCTAAACGTTTTTTTCATGTAATTTCCCAAAAGTTTAATCGTACTCTTTGTGCAAATAAAACTGTAACTACAGGTACATATTAATGTATTTTAAGAGAAACAGGAAGGGAAAATGCTCCTAATTTACCAGGACATTTACGCCTAATTTGCCGGGGCATTTGTACTGGTTTAAATCAAAATTAATTATGAGAATTTTTTTTAGTTTAGTAAACAGACTGAATAAGTCTGAATAAAGCACGAGCTTGACTGACATGATATAAAATTCACTCTTTCACTTTTGTTGATTAAGGATTGTTAATGTCAGCTAATGCAAAGTTATTATCGCGAAGATTCCAACTTGTCATTGGGGGCAGTGTTATCGTGACTTTTATCATGGTTGGTGTCTTGCTGGGGACAAGTTCGCAAGGTGATTCGTCAGATACATACCCTAAAGGATTTCGTGGCCAAACATGCACCATTGAAACAGAAACACTCACAATTGGTTATTCAAGTTATTATCTTACCGGAGACTATCAAGGTATAGAAGGTGAAGTCAGAACGCCATACATGCCGGTGCCGTGCGACAAGATACCCCAGCCTGGTATGTTAAATATTGCGATTGATCTCCTGCATCCGGACTTTGCTCGGAATGTGCCGCTCGCATTGCGTTTAGTCAAAATAAACGCGATTGACACGATAGAGGAAGAGATGTTTGAAGAGCACGAAGTGTTATCCATTCCAGCGCAAACCTATCCTTCCGGCGTCATCACGCAAGCGTTTAGACTGGATGAGATCGGGCAATATGTTGTTTACTTAGACGGGGCAACAGAAAACTCCCAGTATCTGGTGAAAGTTCCAGTAACTGTTGGCCATGATTGGAAAGATGATGTTAGAAACTATCTGCCACCGGTTTTGAGGCAGTATTTTTAACCAAGCCTTGGGTAAAAATTACTAGGGTGTCTCTAAAAATCCAGAGTTGGCCGCAAATGCAAGTTGCGGGGAAAATTTTGCAGCGCAGCATATGGTTGATATGTTGGAAAGAAATTTTTTCTGCGACACGATGATTAGGATGAAACCTGGATTTTTGGAGGTGTCCTTAACATACTTCAATCTTCTCAGGTTTGAATTTAACCGGTGCCAGCATCCCTTTACGTGCCCGGTGTGACACGAACGGTTGCAGTGCATCCCATTTCAGCACCAATTGCGATGGTTTGTTGCCCCGGCCAGTTCCCTTGATCTGGAGCGATGAACCTTCCGGTAGCACGGTCGTGGCAATAAGTGTTTCACCTGCATTTAGCCCGAGAATGATGACGCCCTTGCCACTCGACAATTCTTTCATTTCGCTGATCGGGAATGACAACAGCTTGCCTTTACTGCCAAGTGCCACGATCAGACTACCGCTGGCAGCATTCGCTGGCTGTAACAAGATATCTTCTTTACTCAGCGTCATGAAGCCCTTGCCAGCTTTTTGGCGCGATACCAAGTTTTTTAGCGTAGCAATAAAGCCATACCCGCCGGACGAGCTAAACAGATACTTGGTATCTGGCGCTGCGGCGCACATAACAACTGTTTTCATTTTGGGTGGTATGTCCAACAGAGAAGTCAGCGGGACACCGTCGCTACGACCACCGGGAATATCAGTTGAGGAGAGGGTGTAGGCACGGCCTCCGCTATCCAGTATCACAACGGGATAAGCTGTGCGCGTTTTCTCAATGCTCAGTAACTGATCGCCATCCTTAAACGAGAGTGTATCTATATTCACTTCATGCCCTGTTCGTTGACGTATCCAGCCGTTGTTAGAAAGAATGATTGTGCAGGGTTCATCCGGTACTGACACCGCCTTGGCAGCCACACGCTCTGCTGGCTCAATCAGTGTACGGCGGTCATCGCCAAATTTTTTAACGTCAGCCTCAATCTCGCCGATGATCATATTGCGCATGGCAATTTCATTGCTCAGCACGATATTCAGTCCTTCTTCTTCTTCTTTCAGCGCATTGATTTCTTTCTCAATGCGGATGGCTTCCAGGCGAGCTAACTGACGCAATCGAATTTCCAGAATGTCGTCTGCCTGAATAGCGGATATCTCGAACTGCGACATCAGGTCGGCTTTGGGATCCTCCGCTTCACGAATGACTCTGATGACTTCATCAATGTTAAGCAGTACCGCCATTCGGCCGGTAAGAATGTGCAGGCGTTTTTGCACCTGATCAAGCCTTGTCTGACTGCGACGGGTGACCGTGGTGGAACGGAATTGCACCCATTCGGTAAGTAATTCCAGAATGTTTTTTTGATTTGGCCTGCCATCAAGGCCGATAGCGACCATATTGGCCGGTGCTGTGGACTCCAGGCTGGTATGTGCGAGCAGTAGGGCGATAAACTCCTCCTGTGGCATACGTGAAGAACGCGGCTCCAGAACAATACGTACAGAAGCATCTTTACCGGACTCGTCACGCACGGTTTCTAGTGCGCCGAGAAACAGTTGTTTCATTTGCTTTTGCGCGACTGACAAATCTTTCTTGCCAGTTTTTACTTGTGGATCTGCGTATTCACCAATTTCTTCCAACACTTTCTTGACTGAAACACCTGGTGGTAATTCATGCACCACCATGCGCCATTGGCCACGCGCTTGCTTTTCTATGCTCCAGCGGGCGCGTACACGAAAGATACCCCGGCCTGTTGCATAGGCATCCCGTATATCCTTAGCGCTTGAAATCAGTTGGCCGCCGCCTGGGAAATCTGGTCCTTGGATATGTTGCAGTATGTCATCAATGCTAATAGACGGGTTACGCATCAGCGCGATGGCCGCATTGCCTACCTCGCGCATGTTGTGCGGCAGGCATTCCGTGGCCATGCCGACCGCGATACCGGAGGCGCCATTTAACAACAGGAGCGGGAGACGTGCCGGCAGGTCCACGGGTTCTTGTTCTGAACCGTCATAATTAGGGCGGAAGTCTACCGTTCCCGCGTCCACTTCGGACAGCAGTAATTCAGCATACTTGGTGAGCCTGACTTCAGTGTAGCGCATGGCGGCAGGTGAGTCGCCATCACGCGAACCGAAATTACCTTGACCATCGACTAGCGGATAGCGCAACACAAAGTCTTGTGTCATACGCACCATCGCTTCGTAGGACGCCGAATCGCCGTGTGGATGGTATTTACCAATGACGTCACCGACCACGCGAGCCGATTTAACCGGTTTTGACCCTTGCGTCAGACCCAAGCGATGCATGGCATAGAGAATGCGGCGTTGTACCGGCTTTTCGCCATCTGACACGGAGGGTAACGCGCGCCCTTTGACCACGCTGATAGCATAGCGCAGATAAACCTGATGCGTGTATTCGGCAAGGTCGAAACTGCCATCGTCGTTATCGTTCCCACCTTCAGAAGATGCGGGTGGTGTGGGTGGCGGCGATGCAACTTCCGTTTCCGTTTCTTGTGTCGGCGTGGTGGTGTTCAGCGCGTCAAACAAATCCAAATTTTTCATATTGTCTTAAATATCTGCTTCAACTTCGTTACCATGTTTGGCGATTAACTCCTTGCGCTTGCTGGCATATGATTTACCCATCAGGGTATCGAAGGTGCCGACGGCCTCAGCCATATCACCCATGCTAATCTGCACCAACCGACGTGTGTCCGGGCATAATGTGGTTTCCCAAAGCTGAATGGCATCCATTTCTCCCAAGCCTTTGAAACGAGAAACGTTCCAACTGCCTTCCTTTAGGCCTTCCTGACGCAAGCGAGTCTCAAGCATATCTAATTCCGTTTGATCCAAAGCGTATAACTTGCGTAGCGGTTTGTTTTTGCCTTGTGCCGGGACATCTATCCGAAACAAAGGGGGTTGGGCAATATAAACATGCCCTTGCTGAATGATTTGTGGGAAGTGCCGGAAGAACAGGGTGAGTAATAGTGCTTGGATATGGCTACCATCATCATCCGCGTCGGACAGAATAATAACCTTGCCATAGCGCAAGGTGCTCATGTCGACATCGCTATCCAGTTTGTGTGGGTCAATCGCCAGCGATACGGCGATATTGTGGATTTCCTGATTCGCAAGTATTTGTGATTGCGCTACTTCCCAGCTGTTCATGCCTTTACCGCGCAATGGCAGGATAGCTTGCAATTCTTTATCACGTCCCGCTTTGGCCGAACCGCCAGCAGAATCTCCCTCCACTAGAAACAACTCGGCGTTAGGGCCGGTCAGTTCGGAATCGGTAAGCTTGCCCGGCATCACGGCTACGCCGGAACCTTTCTTGCGTTCCACTGTTTTGGCCGTTTTGCCACGAGCGATGGCATTTTTAATGGCTTGTTCGGCAATCTTTGTCGCTTCGGCTACATGTGCATTGAGCCATAAATCCAGCGGGTCTTTTATGGTAGCTGCCACTAACTTAACCGCTTCTCGTGAAGACAGTTTTTCCTTGGTCTGACCGGAGAAGCTTGGGTCGACCATCTGCAGTGCCAAGACGAAGCGCAGCTTGGTCCAAACATCTTCGGCTGTCAGTTTCACGTTGCGCTGCATTAAGCCATGCTGTTCTGCGAAAGTACGTACACTGTTAAATACCATATCACGCAAACCCGCCTCGTGTGTGCCGCCACCCAACGTTGGGATCAGGTTAACATAGGATTCTCCGCCACCCGAACCTAACACCCACGCCAGTGCCCATTGTACCCCTTCGCCACCAGCAAAAGTCTCATGGTCGGTCAGATACTTTTCACCGCAGAAGGCGGGTGCGACCGGTTCATCTTCAGCAATCATTTGGTCGAGATACTGCGCGATTCCCCCATGAAAATGCCATTCCTTGACATCGAAACCAGTGGCGGTTTCAATTTTGAGTAACACTTTAACGCCGGGCAGCAGCATGGCCTTAGCGCGTAGTAAATGCTCTAACTCACCACGATGAAGTGAAGGGGAGTCGAAATATTTGGCGTTGGGCCAAATACGTAGTGTTGTGCCGGTATTGCGTGTGCCGCAATCGCCGATTATGGTTAATGGTTCGATGACTTCACCTTCGGCAAAGACGATGCGGTGTTTCTTGCCTTCACGTTTGACTTCAACTTCCAGACGAGTTGAGAGCGCATTAGTGACTGAAACGCCTACACCGTGCAAGCCACCGGTGAATTTGTAGCTGCTATCGGCTTCGCCTTTGGCAAACTTGCCGCCGGAATGAATCACCTGAAAAACCACCTGTATGGTCGGGACTTTCTCTTCCGCGTGCAAACCAACCGGGATACCGCGTCCATCATCTGTGATGGCGACTGAGCTATCTAGGTAAAGGGTCACTTCGATATTTTTGGCATAGCCTGCCATCGCTTCATCGACCGCATTGTCTATAGCCTCCACCACCATGTGTGTTGGGTCCGTAGTGCGCGTGTACATACCTGGCCGCAACTGGATAGGTTCCAGTTTGCGCAGGACTTGGATCGAGGATTCGTCGTAAGTTTGTTTTGCCATGGTTATTCAGTTGGTTTGAGAACGAGTTACGCTTCGATACTTTCCTCTAAAATCTGTCAGATTGGCGCATTCACCATAGCGTATAGTATCCGCTATGTGTAGTAGCTTTGTATGGTTGAGTTGGGTCTGATTGGAGGATGGGCAAGTTAATACGGGTTAGTGAAATTAGCAAGATTTGGGTTATTAAACCTCGAATGCCATATCATGTGATTATAAAACACTTTCGTTTGAACCTCTGTCAGTGAAACGCTATTATTGCGCGCTGAGATATAATCAATCGGATAAGCGATGTTGGACTTTTAGAATACTAAAATTGAAACAATCGGCTTTGACTCCATCGATTGCGGCTAAGCTTAAAATCAAGTTGGCTTATCACTGGAAGTGATTCGGTACCTGACCCTGGTTATGTTAATAAACATGACCTTTTCATGGTGTGTTTATGCCCCCACAATCCTCTCAAACAAGCTTCTTTGTTTTGGATTCTTAATATTAAAAACTAAATGCAAATGCTCTAAGAACATGGTTGAATCCGCAAAATAGTTAGGATATGCTTCTTTAATTCCGCCAACGGCAGTGGTTGAAACAAGCGCAACAGCAACCCCATGTTTTCCAGCAGCTGCTTGCTCTGTTGCTGTATAGTCTTCTTCTGCTTTTTTGCTTTTATCTCTACGATAAAGTCTAGATGTCACGGTTGTGTTAATTGTATCAATCTCTAATAATACGTAACCTATGTTTGGCGACTTATCTATCCTGTCATCTATGACACGAAGTGAGTTTGCAAAAGCATCAAGCTTATCTTGCACCTCAAGTTTTTTCCCAAGAAATTGTACCTCAAGGCAATCAGATAGCTTTTCCTCATTTTCACGTAGCTCTGCATTATAACTATCAAACTGTTCTTTGTATTGCAACTGGTCAAAAATATGAATACTCTCCATCAGCGCAAACTGCTTACTTATACCGAGGAAGAAAGTCTTCCAATCCTCGTCTCCTTGGTTAGATTTAAGGGCTTGTCCCGTAAACAGATCTACTATCTCTAGTGCAGTTGCCCAGTAATGCTGGATTTTTGTTCTAAGTTGAATCTCAATGCTTTTATGAATACCACTAGAATCTGTAAATCGACCAACTAAATGATAACTCCGATATCCGTCATCTTTTGGATATTTAATATAATCCTTTAACCGAACTGTTCCCGACGCATCCTTGAGTTCTGGATTTTTTTTTAGTTCTCTAACAATTTTTCTTAACTTTTTCTCACTCGACACAATTGCACGACAACCTCCAATATCCTGCATGTTTTTAAGCTTCATCTTTTCGAAGCGTTGTAATTTGAGTAAAATTGACGGGTATCTTTTTAGTCTTTTCGCAAATATCGCGTTTTTATCAATTTTCTGTGCTATTCGTTACACAGTTGATAATGCGATTTCTAAATGTTCCTCGTGGCTAAATCGCCAAAATGACATGACAGCCATGGCTTGTGAAAGTTTTTCCTCATCCTTAATGGTATCGCTAACGAGCAATATCTCCCCTGCTTTATTTATCTGTTTGCCCGAGTAATCTTCTCTCATATTTAAGGGTATATCTGTAAAAATTCACAATACAGAACTTCGCGAGTTCCGGGCACGAAATGCTAATTTCAGTATTGCTAACTTAATTCGTTATACACACACAGGCATGTCAGCGCGTTTCACTATTGGTAATCCAGCCTTGCGTGCATTCCATAAGTCATAAGCAGCTTGTTGTGCTATCCACAAGTCCGCGCTCCCACCATTTTCCACGCCTAGCCACCCTTCGATCCTCAATGCCATTTCTGGTGATATGGCGGCGTGTCCATTCAGCACCCGTGACAAGGTAGGACGACTAACATTTAACTGTTCAGCCGCTTTTGTTACGGATAGTCCTAGCGTGGGCAATATATCTTCTCGTAAGGTTTCGCCGGGGTGAGGTGGGTTGTGTATTTTGCTCATATCTGTTTTCTCTTAATGGTAGTCTTGATAATCAACCAATATCGCATCTTCGCCTTCAAAGGTAAAAGTCATTCGCCAATTACCATTTACCGTTACTGAGTAATATCGGCGAGGTCACCGGTTAATGGATGTAATCTCCATCCGGGTATGTTCATAGCATTTGCATTCTTAGCTAGATCAAGCCTGATTAATTGCCGTGCCAATCGTGGCGCATGGTGTGGTTGAATACCCGATTTGTTGCCGGTGGTAAAAAAGACTTGCAGCCCCTTATGTTTGAAAGTTTTAATCACGCTAGAATTGTAATGCGTAGCGTTACGCAGGTCAATCAGGTTTTTAAATAAATTACCGTCACTGTTATCTGTGCCTTAGTGGGCATGTCGAGAGCTGAGGAGTGGTCAACTGAGGAATCAAGGGTTATAGTTATTTCTATAAAAAAGTAGGAGTACTAGGTTATGACTTATCTATACAATGATCCGGTAAAGTTCGTCGAAGAGTTAGTTGAAGGATACGCTGCGGCGCATCGTGACAAAATATTGCAGGTTGAGGGTGGTGTGATCCGGCGGCATAAGGCCAAGCCTGGCCAGGTTGTGTTGGTGATCGGCGGCGGTTCTGGACATTACCCGGCCTTTGGTGGGTTTGTCGGCCAAGGGTTGGCGCATGGTGCGGCTATGGGAAACGTTTTCGCGTCACCATCGGCACAGCAGATTTGTAATGTGGCGCTGGCCGTTGAAGCGGGCGGCGGTGTCCTGTTTTGCTACGGAAATTATGCCGGTGATGTGCTGAATTTTAATCAAGCCCAAGAGCGTCTTCGTGCGGAGGGAGTCGATGTGCGGTCAGTCGTGGTGACCGATGATATTGCTTCAGCACCTATGCATGAGCAACATAAGCGCCGTGGTATTGCCGGAACCTTGCCTGTTTTTAAGGCCGCAGCAGTTGCTGCCGATTCGGGGAAAATACTCGATGAGGTTTTTCATATTGCGCAGCAAGCGAATCAGCAAGTACGCACGTTAGGCGTGGCATTTTCCGGTTGCACGTTGCCGGGTGCTAAGCAGCCATTGTTTGAAGTTGCAGATGGAAAAATGGAAGTCGGTATGGGGATACATGGTGAATCCGGCCTGCAACAAATGACAACACCAACTGCGGATCAATTAGCTGAAATTCTAGTCAACAGATTGTTGTCCGAAATGCCTTCGACCATTGCTAATCCTGATGGCGCACGTATCGGTGTGATTCTGAACAGTCTTGGAGCCGTAAAGCAAGAAGAGCTATTTGTCGTCTATCGCAAGGTCAATCATCTGTTGTCTGGGCGCGGGCTAATTATCATCGAGCCGGTAGTGGGTGAATTCATTACCAGCTTTGATATGGCGGGTGTTTCGCTCACGCTATTCTGGATGAATGCAGCATTGGAACAATCCTGGGTCGCTGCGGCAGACGCGCCCGGGTTTCATCGTGGTCATGTAGCTCTGCCCGATGGAGATCAAATGGATGCAACGGAGTCGATAACAAAACGCCAAACAGCAATCGGTTCAGTTGATTCACAAGCTGCTGCTGCCGTGGTGCTGGCTGCACTTGAAGCGGCACTGGATGAGATTAGTGCCCAGAAAGATGAGTTAGGTCGTCTGGATGCCGTTGCCGGAGATGGCGATCATGGCATTGGTATGCACCGTGGATTGACCGCCGCAGTTGCAGCGGCAAAGGAAATGCTTGCCGCTAGTTCCGGTGCAGGAACATTGCTAACAAGTGCTGGTGATGCCTGGTCGGGTCAAGCGGGAGGTACATCGGGTGCCTTATGGGGCGTTATTCTTCGTAGTCTTGGTCAAGCGCTCGGTGATGAAGCGCGACCTGATACCGCCACCGTTGTTGCCGGTGTTACTACTGCCGTGCGTGAAGTGCAGCGTCTCGGCAAGGCGCAATTAGGTGATAAGACCTTGGTCGATGTGTTGCATCCATTCTCGGAAGCGCTGGCTAACGGCGCATCCCATGGCTTCTCGATCCCTGACGCTTGGACAGCCGCCGCAGAAGCTACCAGCAAAGCGGCTCAAGCCACACAAAATCTGTTGCCAAAAATAGGCCGCGCCCGTCCACATGCAGAAAAAAGTATCGGAACACCCGATCCAGGTGCGGTATCAATGGCATTAATTATTAGTTCTGTCGGTCAGGTTGTTCGAGAACGCTGCTCCTGACCGGCAAAAGCGATGTAATTGACCGTGTTAATATGGTTTTCGTTTCGCAGCGACAGTAATAAAACTAGCGGGTTAAAGTCCCGTCCGAGGAGTTGTCCGTACGTCTTGGTAGAAGGAGGAAGCGGAGTCGTGGTGACACACGGGTC
>JAJFJJ010000129.1 GCA_021774195.1 Nitrosomonas sp.
ATTTCCACCAAATTTGTCGTTTCGCTGCGAGTAAGCGCTTTTTCTACTGCTTGTATTTTATAGGCTTGCGTGAATCTTGTTCTCATTTTTATCTTCCTCTAGTTGAAAATTAGAGGCGACAACTATGCTGACACAGGGGGGTCGCGTGAATATGCTTTACATAAGGTGCGTGGAGTATAGCTGTGGAACCTGTGCCGCAGCCGATCTCTAGTTCCTCTGAGTCGGGATTGAGGTATTCACGTGTGATCTGGAGTTTTTTCTGGTAAGTCGCTTCATCGGCAATCGATGACTTTGCGTAACGCTCTGCAATCTTGTCCCAGAATTTGGCTGGGTTTATCATTGTGTTTCCAATTGAGATAATTAAAATTTATTAACTTCAGTTAAGTATTCTCAAGCATTACTTGCTGGAAAATATTCGATATACGCGCTAAAAAACAGTCTCCCTACAACGAACACCATGCCTGATACCACCGCTCACATGACTTCCGTAGTCTCAATGCAGTATGTCACAACCCATATTCCAGCTATTCATATGACTGCGCTATACACGTTTGATAGAAACAACGATTGAGGTTAAGAAGAAATCTAGCGCTTTAATCGAATGGATGAAGCAAAGAAATTATTGCGACGCCAGATTTTTCGTTTTTCTGCGCCCCTTTAAGTAAAATCAAGGGGCGCAGGAGTACTTTTGTATCGCTATGCCACCAGTGGCGCAGATAAAGAAAATTGATCTGTAAATTCAAATGGTAAAGTACCATCAAAAAGATTATAGTGCACTGAGTTAAAAGTCTCATCAATAAGTTCAAGCGGCTTAGTAGATTCCACCCATTTTCCAAGTACGCCGTCGTAACCGCCCCTAATATCCAGCGCTTCGACTACAAAAGAGTGATCTTGATTAAGCTCGACTTCATGATCGAGTGTTCCAGACTGACCAAGCTCAAGCGTGTAATCTATTTTTCCATTCTGATTCACATCGTGGGATAAAGCATTGCTGAAACTCAGCGTATCGCCAACCACGAAGTTGGACGTAGTTCCATCTTCGAAGATAATTTTCCCATTCAAATCATTAAGGTCGAAGTCTGATGTCCTTATGAGGTCGTAGTCAACTACAATGTCAAAATCTTCCAGCTCGACATCTAGAAATAACCCGGTGCCAGGAATTTTCGCTTCAATATTAAATGGATTTAAGTTAAGGTCAAAGGCAAGTTGGGTAAGCGCAAGTTTAATTCCGTCTTTACTCGCCAATGATGGAAAAACAGCTAATTCAAACATATTCCAAAGAAGCTCATCAAGATCAATGTCATAAGTAACCAGCTTACTAGTTTCTACAGTATGTGGAGTCCCTGTCCAGCCACTAATGGCCTCTGGTTTTTCGTAGAAAATAGAAACAAAGTCTAGAAAAGCAGGCAGCTCACCTTTGTCGTTTAAAAGCGCAGGGTTTGCGACGGTTAAGTCAAGTACGCCTTCTGGCACAGTATCGTTATTGAAAGTGACGAATGGCTCATCGATATTAAGGTTATTCATCGTAGTCAGTTTATCACTGATGTCAGACAGTCTGATTGTGCCAATATTACCTATTGGATCTCCTGGATTTACCTTAGCAAAAGCATCCGCATAAAAATCGAATACAGCCGATAGCTCAACATTCGTGAATGGATCCCACAGTACCCAGGCATCAGAATTGAGTATTGATGAAGTATCGATTTCTAGTATGTCTGTCAGGCTGTTGTAAAATGTATCAACTGTTGTATCACGATCCACGCGCACTGTGAGATCACCAGAATCAAAATGAAAATCCTCCTGTATCCCGATATCAATATCAGCTTCGCCGCCGACAGTAATGCCAGCCGCTTTTTCTTTTACCTCTTTTAGACCATTAGTAGTCGCTCCACGAAACTTATTGAAGTCATATGAGAATGGTGAGGGTTGGTCATCTATCTCCCAAAAGGTATTTTCTGTAATGCTTGAACCTATTGCACCGACACTGATGGTTTTTGAAACCAACTGCTCATCGCCGTTGCTGTTCTCCTTAGAAAATGCGTTGAAAACCAGATCAAAGTCTGCGTTTTGGCCTTCGGGAAGGGTTAGGAGAAAATTTTGAGTATAGGTGCTGCCAACTGAAGTTGGTGTCAAAGGGGATATTGTTGCCCCCGTATTCGGAATAACAGCTTCGATTCGATCGATAAATTCAGATATGTCGGCATCTTGCTGGGCGGCTGTAACAGTAAATATGACTTCATTAACATTGGCAGTGGAAGAGGTGCTAACCGATAGTGTAGGAATATCAGCAACCGCAACAACAGAGACACTGGTCATGACAAAGTCGATGTTGCCATTAGCGTCTGAAATAGTGTAGGTATAACTGTCTTCACCACTGTAATCTGGATCTGGCGTGTAAATAATAGCATCACCAGCGATCGCGTCGGCATCAGCACCATCGACAATTTGGATACTGCCATGCGATACGTCGCGCAAAATGTTAATGGTCCTTGCATTGCCATTTGCATCTGTATTATTGGCGGGAGCCGCAAAAGTCGTGCCGAGTGGAACATGTGATGGCGTGCCAAGTCCCGTCTGACCATCTTCAAAAATGCTGTGCGTATCGGTGATCATCCCCAATGTTTGAAACGCCAACTCCTCATCGTCATTAGAAGTTTCCATAGAGTAACTTGTTACCCCTAGACTAAATCCAGTGTCCTCCCCCAGTGGTAGGACGAACCTGAATTCCTTTTCAATTAGATCCGATTCTTCAATCGGGTTGTATCCATCTTGGTCTACAACAACACCAGTTAAAGGGATGCCAGAGAGCGCAATGCGATCAATGAATTCTGAGCTGTCAGCATCTGTTTGCTCGGTTGTGACCTTCACAACAACTTCATCATCATTATTCCCGGCGATAACTTCATAACTCAAAGAAGGAATATCGGCTACTGCTTCAATAGAAACGGTGGCTGTCGCAAAATCGGTGCCACCATTACCATCGGAAATTAAATACTCGAAGGAATCTGGTCCACTATAGTCTTGGTTTGGAGTGTAATGGACTGCGTCGCCGGGTAGACTGTCAACATCATCTCCATCAACAATAGTAACGATACCGTGTTGTGCACCACGAACATCTATTATCGTTAGGATATCTGCATCTGCATCTGTATCGTTAGCAAGGACTTCAAACTTTGTTGCTAAGGGCGTGTGCGAAGGTGAATCGAGGTCGAACTGCCCGTCTTCGAAGATATTATATGCATCGGGTTTTGCATCTGGCGCAGCTGGTGCTATGGTAGTGAGTTTATCTCCTTCACTGGTTGTGCGAGCACCAAATTCAACATTGGCAATGTCATCAAGTGTCAGCGCATTAGTCGTAGAAGAGAGCGTGAATTCGGTATGTTGAATGACATCTTTACCAGATCCAGCGGTTCCAAAAGCGATGCCAATATCAAACAAAAGCCCCGTTCCCTGCAGGTTGGCACCCTGTTTTAAATTGATAACACCCTCATCTTCGAAAGCGCTATTGTTGATGTTCACACCAGCTAATTCAAGCGTACTTAAAATTTCCGCACGGTCGAAATCGAAAAATAACCCTCTAAGATCATCCTCTCCAAGGCTTGTAACAGTAAAATCTAAAGCGCCATTATTCTCGATAACATTGATTGAAACATCTCCAATAGCAAAGGTAATTTGACGGATATAATCATTTACATTCATAAACTTCCCTTAATTATTAATCGTATTATAAAGTAACTAATCACGGTATATTTCACACACCCTACACGCTAAAGAAATTTGTATGATGACAAGCGAATCATCTCCCCTATTGGCCATGGTGTAGTCGCAAATAATCTTACCTTAATTTACAGGCTATAATTAATTTTAAAAATTATTAGGGACCAAGAAGACCCGTAAACCAATAGGGACAAATGTGACAGGTCTAGTATTGCAACATTCGCCACCCATAACAAGACATTTAACAAAGAACAACATCAGTAATTGTAACTTACTTACCATAATTACTTTTCATGCGCACAAAAGCTTCGCTCTTGTACATGGTATTGGGACAGACTGGCTATGCCTGACTGTTATAACAGGTCGAAGGTAATTATTTTTCTAAAAAAGAATCGTTAAAACCCGACGGTTTCTGACGAACACTGACGAGAGTTATATTAACAAAATAGCTGGTTACAAGACTTTTTAATATGTTGGTCGTGAGTTCGATTCTTACACGGCATACCCAGAAAATTTAGCACTTAGCGCAATTCCGGCTAGGTGTTTTTTCTATTCTGATCTTGATGTTGAAATGTCGTCGATCCAGATGCATTCAAAATTACCTGCTATTGGTCGCGATATGCACTCCCCCACCGTTTCCATACTCAAACCATGAATTCTTTCATGACGACAAATATCACTATAGGGCACCTCTAAAAATTCAGATTTCTAAACAAGACCAGGCGAGAACAAAAAATATTGACGCAGCATATAGCTGATATATAAGGCGATATTTTTTGTGAGTAACGCAGTATTGTGACGGAATATGGATTTTTAGAGGTGCCCTATAACTATTTATACACTTAACATGGTTAGTAAAGTATGCGCATGATCAGCCGCTTCGCTACCCAGTGGTGTTAAATAGCCTCCATCTACCTGGGTGATGAAACCACCTTCAAACAGGCGTTCGGCAGCGGCGATCACCGAAGGGTCAGCATTTTTATGAATCTTTATTCCCTCAAGACTGGCAGAGGAGCCATAAAGCATTAACACATGTAGTTCGGCCAGATTTTCTTCGGAATAGGACATTCGATCTCCTCAGTTGTTTTTATTTATGGATTGGCATCTTGTCTGCCAATTCTTACATTACACCTAAAATCCTCAGTTGATCGCTTCAGCATTGGCTAGTCTTATGAAATAGAGCAAATATTTTATCAAATGTTACGCACCTTAAAGGTGAACCACACTATGATGCTTATAGCACACTGTTCTTTATCTTTTGCTGCGTTGCACTTCGTTGTGAACTGGTTCACTTTTCACTGCGCCTTGCCAAAAATAAACAACAATGCACTCTAAGCA
>JAJFJJ010000130.1 GCA_021774195.1 Nitrosomonas sp.
GCAACGCAGCAAAAGATAAAGAACAGTGTGCTATAAGCATCATAGCGTAGCTCACCTGTAGGGTGTGTGGCATTTGACAGAATATTTGTTTTATTTCATAAAACTAGACATTTCTGGAGCGATCAACTGAGGATTTTAGGATTATTGCTGAACCGTTTGAGAACTTCGTATCAAGAAGGTACCGAGTCTTGCGACATAACATCCATAGTACTTCCTCTCTTCGCTCTCAGTTGTTGTTTGTGTCAACGCAAGACCTGGTGCCGGTGTGCAGTGTGCAGGAGTTGGATCATAATGGACCGTCATCGCTATTTACACCGCGGAAACGATAACTCAGACTGTCAATCAGTTAGGGTGTAATATCGAAGTGCTTTGTACCGGTTGACGGTAATTTCTACGCTCGAATGTAGTAATGCAAAACCTGGTGCCTTTTCTTGAACCCCTTTCAAGTTAAATTCCGGTGGTGGGTGTGTCAGAATTGTTGGGTTCGGTGGTTTTGCGGGGAAAGTTCACGATTTTCTAATAACTGCCTACCTAACCTTGAATGCGCTCCAGACACAGCTGATATTCGGTTTTGCATTTGACAACAGGGTAATGTGGATTGTTAACAGTTTTTGAAGAAGAGTTAAATCTATTAATTGTATTAGAATTCAGATAGCTGAGCCTTTTGGGTGAGGGGTATTAAGGTTGTGGATGTTGTATTACAAGACTTGGTATCTTTTTGGTGTTGTTTTTTCTGCTTGTCGGCAAGTCTAATTTAGGTAAGTATGGCATTAAAATTCCAGCAACTGATAAAATATTCAGGCTAAACGGTTACTTTGCCAAAATAAACACCTATAATGTACATGTTTTATGTACATTATAGGGTTGTCTATGACGTCTGTGAATGTTACTGAATTTCGCCAGCACTTACCGGAATATCTCAAACAGGTGCAAGCTGGCGAAGAAATCGCGCTTACCTTGCACGGCAAAACCATTGCCCGCATTGTTCCTGACTGTAAAGAAAGCAAGCGTGAAGCAGCGCTTAATCGCCTGGATGTGCTTCGTGGTACAGTTATTGTTGGCGATATCCTCGCGCCGATGGATGAAGAATGGACAGGCGATGCTGATAATCTGTGATACCAATATTCTGTTATTTTGGGCGGATCGCCGTGAGCGCTTAACGAGGGATGCTCAACAAACACTGGATAGAGGCAGGGAAGATGGCAAATTGGCTTGTGCTGCCATTAGTTTTTGGGAAATCGCTTTGCTTTTTCGGAAAAAAAGATTGGTACTGCCAGCGCAACATACACCAACTTCTTATATGGAAGATATTGTTGCGTCGCTGGAACTGAACATTCTTTCGCTCACACCTGCTATCGCTGCGTTAGCCGAAAGCGGTATTATTATACACGGTGATCCGGGCGATAGATTGATTGCCGCCACTGCCATTGCTCATCAAGCACCGCTGATTACTGCAGATAAAAAACTTCATGCGACGCTTGGATTAAACTGCATTTGGTGATAGAAAGTCATAGTCAGGAGCCGCAAAGAAAGCCAGGTTTTGCAATAAAACATCCATAGCACTCCCTCTCTGTGTTTGTAAGTTGTAATTTAAAGTAATGGAAGACGAGACGCATGATATATGTGTAGCGGTTGAACGGTTGAATAGCATGTTCGGCGATGATTACGAAAGCGTATTCGGTTTAATTTAAAGCTGTTCGAGTCCGTTATTTCTTATAGAATAACCATCCGACGTTAAAAAATTTTAAATCATTAGAATTGCCGGAACTATTAAAGTCGTTAAAAATGTCTAGATTGTTAAGGAAGAAAGAATCAGAAGAGTCCGACAAAAAAGAGACGGCAAAAACCGTTTTCGGCATTGTTTTGTTTGGATTTAGTGGTTGGTTTATGTGGAACACTTTTATGGCAGAACCGGAGCCCACACCGCCTTCTTCACCACAGGTTGCGCCTGCGCCAGTTATGCCGCCGCCCGCTCCAGAACCCGTTAAGCCTGCTAAGCCCGCTAAATCCGTTAAACCAATTGAACCCGTTGAAACGGTAGAGGACTTAATGGCTACTGTGCCAGAGGAATTGATTGATGAATCGTTAGTTGCTATTGAAACGCCAGAGGCGGTTGATGATTCTTTAGATCCAGTTTCACTGGACGCACAACAAGCAGCAATCGATACGCACGATCTTGTCATTGAACAGCTTGATGAATCATGCGACACGACAGGAACCTGTGTAGATAATCCCGAGTCCGAAATGGCCACTTTGGCGGTTACGTCCATGCCAAATGACAAGCAACAAGAGAAGCACCAGCATCCACTAACCGAACGTTCATATCTTGATGCACGTGAATGCCTTGATTTAGCTGACAATATGGCTATTCACCGGTGTGCGGAGAAGTATCGGTGATAATTAAGTCATGATCTTGGAATCCTCCGTTGGGTGATGCTAGCATGCGGTTTATGTGTTTTTTAAGTTTAGATACATATCCGGCTTGGCAATTTCCATAAACCATTCTGGATGTTTAAGTGGTACAAAGTCATGTTTTTCATATAACCAATGTGCATCCAACGTTGCTAGCATCCATCGGCGTAGCCCTTGAAGCTCCTCGTGTTGTAACACACAATCAATTAACCATTTGCCCAGCCCACGTCCGCGGAAACGCTCAATCACAAAGACATCTGCCAGATAGGCAAAGGTTGCAAGGTCAGACACGACTCGGCAAAAGCCAATCTGTTCGTTGTTATGAAACAAGCCAAAACAGATTGAGTTTTCCAATGAGCGGACGACGGTTTCTCTGGGTATTTCTTCCGCCCAATATGAATGCCGTAAGAAATCATGGATTAATGTAATATCTAAGGCGGCATAATCATCTGTCACCCAAAAATCATCTTGCTGCCATGTCGCTACCATTTGCACATACTCCGCTACCTCACCAAGGTATTGCTAGTCCATCAAAGGCATAAAATTTACCAGAATCCGCATGTGATAATTCGTTGATAACCTTGCGCATGCCGGTGACGCTATATTCGGTTGAAATCAGGCCGTTCGGACCACCCATATCAGTTCGTACCCATCCCGGATGTAATAAAACAGCAGTGATCCCTTTTAATTCCAAATCAATTGCCATACTTTTCATCACCATGTTGACCGCTGACTTGCTGGATCGATACACATAGCTTCCGCCCCGGTGATTGTCTGCCACGCTACCCATCTTGCTGGTAATGGTAATAACTGTTTTTAATTCACTGTTGGCGATGTGTTGAATAAAAGCTTCCGCCATTTTTAGCGGTGACATGGTATTCACGACAAACGCATAGGCCCATGCCTGATAATCCGTTTTGCCAAAATCATCGCCTCTGGCGGTGGGATAAACACCGGCATTGTTAATCAATAAATCAATAGGCTGATCAGATAACGATTTTGCCAATTGATCAATCTGTTTATGATCCGCGACGTCAAGTGCATGAGTATCTATTTGCTCTGGAAGTTGTGTTGCGAGATGATTGAGTGCGTCAGACGTTGAAGGCGTTCGACAACAGGCGAGAACGCGCCATCCCTCATTTGCATATTGGCGGACAAACTCCAAACCAATGCCTCGATTTGCTCCGGTAATCAAAACTGTTTTCATTATGCTTCCTTATGTTTACTGCGAGTGATCATATATTTCATTTTACAATAATCACCACACACTCAACCGTATCATTAAAGTTAATATGTTGATTAAATGTTTTCGCTTAAAATCCCAGGAAATTTAGTCAAACTTCTTGTATAAACAGCGCTTGCTAAGGTATAGTTCGACTTCTGCCATTTCATGTCCAAGCAGGAGAGTGCGCTAATTTGTAAGCGCCGCCGAAGGCGTAACCCCCCCGGAATCGCTCAGGCACGGTCAAGCTCAACTTGTTCCCTGAGAACCGCTTGTGACAGGCAATCTGGAGAGCGCCAAGAATTAATTGGCCACCGAAGGGGCACACGGAATATTCCGCAAATCTCTCAGGTAAAAAGGACAGAGGGGTGAGGTCATTAATTAATGACGTGTTTTTATATTTTCGGGAGAAAAATCCGTGCTGAAAATGACACCCCTGAACCAAGCCCACCGTGATATGAATGCCAAAATGGTTGATTTTGGTGGCTGGGATATGCCGCTACATTACGGCTCACAATTAGAAGAACACCATAAAGTCCGCCAGGATGCTGGCATGTTTGATGTCTCACACATGCTGCCAGTTGATATCAAAGGTGATGATGTGCGCGGTTTTCTGCGTCAGTTACTTGCCAACAATGTCGACAAACTAAAACTTCCGGGTAAGGCCCTCTATACTTGTATGCTTAACCCGCAAGGCGGCATCATTGATGATCTTATTGTCTATTTTTTATCTGAATCTTGGTTTCGCATCGTGGTTAATGCCGGTACAGCCGAAAAAGATACCGCTTGGATTCAAAAACAACGTGACAGCATCGCGCCAAACTTAGAAATCACACCTCGTCGTGACTTAGCCATGATTGCTGTACAAGGCCCGAATGCTCGCGCCAAAGTTTGGCAAGTCATCCCTGGTTCCCAGGCTGCTACAGAAAACTTAAAGCTTTTTCAATCAGTGGTATTGGATCAGTATTTTATTGCTCGTACCGGTTATACCGGCGAAGATGGTTTTGAGATTATTTTACCCGCTGAAGATGCCACTAAGTTCTGGCAAGCGTTACATGCTGCTGGTGTTTATCCTGCTGGGCTAGGCGCACGTGATACATTACGCCTGGAAGCGGGAATGAATCTTTACGGTCAAGATATGGATGAATCAACGTCTCCACTAGAGTCCGGTTTAGGTTGGACGGTTGACCTAAAAAGCGAGCGTGACTTCATCGGCAAACAATCGCTTCAAGCTACACCTGTGACGAAACAATTGGTTGGTCTTGTTTTGATTGATCGCGGTGTATTACGCGGGCACCAAACTGTTGTTTCAGAACATGAGGGAACAGAGTATCAAGGTGAGATTACCAGTGGTGGGTTTTCGCCAACCATCAATCAATCGGTTGCGCTTGCACGTGTCGCTTCACAGGTCTCACTAGATGATGAAGTGAATGTCTTAGTAAGGGATAAGAAACTACGTGCTAAAGTGGTAAAATACCCGTTTGTCAGGAATGGCAAAGCATTGGTTTAATTTGACACTGAAACAAAACTTGAATTAATTCTGGAGTGATAAAATGAGTATTCCAACAGACCTGAAATATACCGATTCACATGAGTGGGTTAAATCTGAAAGTGATGGCACAGTAACCATCGGTGTTACCCATCATGCTCAGGAGTTGCTGGGCGACATGGTGTTTGTCGAGTTACCGCAAGTCGGTCGCGAATTAGCGCAGAAGGAAGAATGCGCTGTTGCTGAATCTGTAAAAGCGGCTGCCGATATTTACGCGCCGATTTCAGGTGAAGTTACTGAAATTAATTCCGAATTAGAATCCGAGCCGGAAAAGATTAATCAAGATGCTTATAGCGCCTGGTTATTCAAATTAAAACCAACCAATGCATCAGAATTGGATGGCTTGCTTGATGCCGCTGGCTATCAAACCCGACTGGAAAATGAAGATCACTAGAACAGTTATTCATACTGATGTCTTTGATCATCACTTGTATTAATACTTTTATTTTATTACTTTAGATTTTTTAAATAAACACTATGCCGTTTATCCCACATACCGAAGAAGATATTGCAGAGATGTTAGCCAGTATTGGCGCAGACTCGATTGAAACGCTTTTTGATGAAATTCCTAGCGATTTGATCAGTGGCGAGCTAACAGGTGTTCCGCCGGGCTTAAGTGAGATGGAAATCACTAGACTGATGATGGAACGAGCCAACATAGATGGGTCTTACCAAAACTTCATCGGCGCAGGTGCTTATGAGCATCACATACCGGCTGCTGTTTGGCAAATAACCACACGCGGCGAATTTTATTCTTCATATACACCTTACCAAGCTGAAGCCAGTCAGGGTACGTTACAGTTATTATACGAATATCAAACCATGATGGCGTCGCTAACTGGGATGGATGTCTCTAATGCGAGTATGTATGATGGCGCCACCGCATTGGCAGAGGCTGCTTTAATGGCTGTACGATTACACCGGACATCACGTCGTATTTTGATTCCCAAAACCGTACACCCCACTTACCGGAAAGTTGTTCGCGCCATTGTCAGCAATCAAAAAATAGAGGTTGTCGAATTACCTTTTTGCCCGCAATCAGGGCAGGTTCTACCTGAGTCACTGGATGAATTCTATAAAGAAGACTTTGCTGCGTTGGTTATTCCACAACCGAATTTCTTTGGTGTATTGGAACAAGTCGACGCACTAACCGACTGGGCGCACAGTAAAAACGCATTGGCAATAGGGGTCGTCAACCCGACTGCATTAGCGTTACTGTCGCCACCAGGGGAATGGGGCAGTAATGGGGCGGATATTGCTGTCGGTGAAGGCCAGCCATTAGGTATTCCATTGTCCAGTGGCGGACCTTATTTTGGCTTTATGGCCTGCAAGAATAAACTACTGCGACAAATTCCAGGACGTATTATTGGCCGCACTAATGACCTTGATAATAAACCAGGATTTGTTTTGACATTGCAGGCTCGTGAACAACATATCCGTCGTTCCAAAGCCACTTCAAACATCTGTACTAATCAGGGGCTGATGGTAACCGCAGCGACTATTTACATGTCCTTACTCGGACCTGAAGGGCTGCGTCGCGTGGCGGCACAGTCTCATGCCAATACATTAGAATTGATCGAGCAATTAGAAGCAATCAATGGCGTAAAAAGAACCTTCAGCGGCCCAATTTTTCATGAGGCGACGTTGACATTGCCAGCATCAGTAGACACTGTTTTATCCAAACTCAAAGATCAAGGCATCCTTGCCGGTTTGAATTTAAATGAATACTACAGCGACATGGAGAATGCACTACTAGTTTGCGCTACGGAAACCAAAACTTCTGCTGATTTGCAACGATATACTGAATTGCTTACACAAGCACTCAAGTAACAAACTAAAAAATAAAAAACGCTTATTCACGTTTTGTTTTAAGGAATAATTATGGTCACTCACTTAGGCAACCCAATTAAGGTCGACGGCACTTTTCCGCAAGTTGGCCAAAAAGCACCTCAATTTTCTTTGGTTAATAGAGATTTAGCTGATGTTACATTGGCAAATTTTTCTGGTAAAAAGAAAGTGCTAAATATCGTACCAAGTTTAGATACACCGGTTTGTGCGCTATCCACACGAAAATTTAACGAACAAGCCAGCAATATGGACAACACTGCGGTACTGATTGTTGCGGCTGATCTGCCATTTGCTATGAGCCGCTTCTGTGATGCAGAGGGATTAGATAAAGTTGTCACCTTATCAACTATGCGTGGCGCGAATTTCATGCAGGACTACGGTGTTGCAATTGCAGAAGGCCCGTTTGCTGGTATAACCGCACGTGCTGTGATTGTACTGGATGAATCGGATACGATTGTCCATGCAGAATTAGTTCCGGAAATTGCCGATGAACCCAATTATGATGCAGCACTAGCTGCACTAAAATAAATCAGGATACCGTATCTACCATGCTGATATTTGAACATTCACGTCCAGGTCGCCGCAATTACTCGCAAGCACCAACTACTGCTGCCAGCAATAATAAAATTCCCGAAAACTTGCGACGTAAATCTCCGCCATTGTTACCTGAAGTCTCTGAGATGGATACTGTTCGCCATTACACGCGACTATCACAAAAGAATTTTTCGATTGATACAGAATTCTACCCGCTCGGTTCTTGCACGATGAAATATAATCCGCGTGCCTGTAACTCATTGGCGATGTTGCCGCAATATCTCGGCAGACATCCTTTGGCCCCGGAAGATACCGGTCAGGGTTACATGGCTTGCATGTATGAATTACAAGAAATCCTAAAAGATGTTACCGGAATGGCAGGTGTCAGTTTGACCCCTATGGCCGGTGCGCAAGGCGAGCTCATTGGGGTGATGATGATTCGTGCTTACCACGAATCACGTGGGGATTTCTCACGTACAGAAATTATCGTCCCGGATGCTGCACATGGTACCAATCCTGCAACCGCAGTGATGTGCGGCTTTAAAGTTGTGGAAATCGCCACTGACAAGACAGGTAATGTGGATATGGCTGCTTTGAAAGCGGCGGTCGGTCCACAAACTGCAGGGTTAATGTTGACAAACCCATCCACATTAGGTGTTTTTGAAGAGAACGTTTCAGAAATGAGTCGTGTTGTTCATGAAGCCGGTGGGTTGTTATATTACGATGGCGCCAATTTGAATGCTGTCTTGGGTAAAGTGAAGCCTGGTGACATGGGGTTTGATGTCATCCATATTAACTTACACAAGACTTTCTCCACCCCGCACGGCGGTGGTGGCCCAGGATCTGCGCCTGTCGGCGTTGCTGAACGTTTATTGCCATATATGCCGATACCGATTGTTACACATGAAGACGGCAAATACCGCTGGGTTTCTGAGAAAGAAAAACCACAATCTATTGGGCGATTATCTGCGCATATGGGTAATGCCGGTGTGTTATTACGTGCTTACATTTATGTTCGATTGCTGGGTATGGATGGTATGCATCGTGTCGCTGAATTTGCAACCTTAAATGCCAATTACTTGATGGCAGAATTGCGCAAAGCCGGATTTGAAATTGCTTATCCAACGCGTCGCGCCAGCCATGAATTTATTGTCACCATGAAAGAAATTAAGGACAAAACTGGTGTAACCGCTATGAATTTAGCGAAGCGCTTGCTGGACAAGGGTTATCATGCGCCGACCACTTATTTCCCAATGCTGGTACCAGAATGTCTGTTGATTGAACCTGCTGAGTCGGAGTCCAAAGAAACGTTGGATGCATTCGTGATCGCCATGAAAGAAATATTGACTGAAATTGAGGAGCAGCCAGATATGGTTAAGGACGCACCTCATACCATGCCGCTACGCAAACTAGATGACGTCAAGGCTGCTCGCGAATTGGATTTGTCTTGGAAGAAGCCATCATCTTAGGATAGAAACAGCCCGCTCTATTTTCCCACTCTATATAAGGACATATAAATTAAATTTAGGCGAATGGCTGACCAAAGCAGATCGTCAAATTATGATTTATTTTAATACGTTATGCGCACACTCATTTGCGGCTCTATTGCTTACGATAATATTATGGTTTTCCCTGATCATTTTAAGAACCATATTCTGCCAGAGAAAATTCATGTATTGAATGTTGCATTTTTGGTGCCGGATATGCGGCGTGAATTTGGTGGGTGTGCGAGTAATATTGCTTATAATTTAAAAATGCTGGGTGGTAACCCACTCATGATGGCAACGGTAGGTGATGATCATGAGCCTTACTCTAACCGGTTTGATAAGCTTAGCTTGTCTCAAGATCATGTGCGCCATGTTAAAGATACATTTACCGCTCAGGCTTTTATCACTACGGATCTGGGTGATAATCAAATCACTGCTTTTCATCCAGGCGCGATGAACTTTTCTCATCAAAACTCAGTGAATGATGCTACAGATATCGGTCTGGGTATTGTTGCGCCAGATGGTCGTGATGGCATGATCCAACATGCTCGTGAGTTCCATGAAGCCGGAATTCCATTTGTTTTTGATCCCGGTCAGGGATTGCCGATGTATAACGGAGAAGAGCTACTTGATTTTGTTGAAAAAGCTGATTACATTGCGGTCAATGATTACGAAGCCGAACTCTTACAAGAACGTACCGGCTGCACACTAGACGCACTTGCCGGTAAAACCAAAGCATTAATCATGACGTTGGGCGCACAAGGTTCTGTTATTTATGCAGATGGGAAGAAAATAGAAATTCCTTGTGTGACACCTAAAGAAATCGTTGACCCAACAGGTTGTGGTGATGCCTACCGTGCAGGGCTGCTATACGGCATTGCAAACAATATGGATTGGCAAACAACCGGACAACTTGGTTCGCTGATGGGGGCGCTCAAAATAGCGCAACGTGGCGGACAAAATCATGACTTTAGTCGTGATGAAATAGATCAGATTTATTTTGAGAATTTCGGCAACCGGGTTCTCTAGTTTCAATCTTGATATTACGCTACGGTGTTCAAGATCTATTAGGTCGTGTAGATACAATTACGCGAAATCGAGATCAAATCATAATAAGTTGGTGATACTCATCAAAGTGCAGAAAATCGCCCTACTAAAAGGTCTTATTTCAGGTTATAATTTCGTTCTTCAATAAGGCCATTATTAGTGATGGTACGTTGTTTAAAAGAAATTAGTTTTGTTTGCCCGGGTGGTGAAATTGGTAGACACAAGGGACTTAAAATCCCTCGAGCATTGCGCTCGTGCCGGTTCGATTCCGGCCCCGGGTACCAGTTTCAGCGTTTTTTAGATTCGATCTATTCCGTAAAGATTGATCTGTTCCGAAAAACGCTATTTTGTCGGTGTACTTTCTCTCCTTTCCGGTCTCTCACATAATGCTCTGTCATGCTGACAGTTGTGTGTCCAAGCTGCTTTTGTGCTTATCTGTTTTTGCTTGAGTGGTTGTATCACGTTATCAGCAATGTCTGTTTTCCTTATTTTAAGCAAGTCGGGTGGTCTTTGGCCGGTGAGATAGGCTAATTTCATCCCAGATTTTCCATTTGCTGCTGACAATAACCGAATAAACAACTTCCGTCTAAATTATCCGGAAGAAAGGCATGTGAATTGCAGTAGTCATAATTCATGAAAACTTGCATATATTCAATCGAGTCTGACCCCATTGGTTTCCACATTGGTTTACCATTGGTTTCACATTGGTTTCCAGTCTGACCCCATTGGTTTTCAGTCTCAATCGCACTCAATGGAACAGGGATTATATAATCCGCAATTGTTAGCCAATTCGAAAATATTGTAATGAATGGCAGTACTAAAACAACACACCATATGGCCATACCTATAAAAACTATAGGGTGTTCTTTTTGTACGTGAGTAATTTCCTTGCGCCGAAATCGAACCCCATAATATGATCGGATAACCGTCGCAACAAAAAGACCTACTAAAAATAAAGCTTCAAATATTCTTTCATCCATGATTCTATTTGTAACTTGGCAACAATTAAGAATGAAAATTACATTCAGCTAAGTGAGTCTCCCTGCTTTGCTGGGGGGTTACTTCATTGAGTTAAAAATTAGTAAGAGAAATGTCTGATTAAGTCGAAACTAGTATAGTTTAGCAGTGTTAACATATGACCGCGCTTTTTTGAATGCCTCACGCAACAATGTTACTTAATAAGACTGAATAAACTCCCCCTGGAGATTTTTGTAAAAGTGTAAGATGTTATTCAATATTCTGCACTTGCTCACGCATTTGCTCAATGAGCACTTTCAACGCCATGGCAATATTGGAGATTTCCAAATCAACCGACTTGGAGCCGATGGTGTTGGCTTCACGATTGAGTTCTTGCATCATGAAATCCAGTCGTTTACCGACAGCACCGCCTTTGTTCAGAATACGTTCGACTTCATTCAAATGCGTTTGTAGCCGAGACAGTTCCTCATCAACATCAATTTTTCCGGCAAAAAGCGTGATTTCCTGTCGGATACGTTCGTCATTCTGCTCTCCGAGTGCTTCTTCCAGCCGTGTCCGCAGCCTTTCCTCAAAAGCGGCGACCAGCGTTGGTATGCGTGGTGAAGCGGTGGTGAGAAGTTGGCGCATTTGTGTGAGCCGCTCGAGTAAAATGTTTTTCAGTTTTTCGCCTTCACGCGCCCGCGCTGCCTTGAAATCAGCTAACGTGTTTTGTAATACCGTCATGCTGGACTCGTGCAAGGTATCTACGGGTAGGGCGTCATTACCCAGCATGCCTGGCCATTGTAAAATATCGGTGACTGATAAGCTCGGTGCATGAGGCATGTCGACCTGGATACTTTGCTCAAGTGTTTTCAATTCTTGCAGCAATTGGCTATTTAATTGTGGTGTGCAACTGGCATTCGGCAGCGTAGAGAAATTCAGGCGGCATTCGACTTTGCCGCGGCTGAGTTGGGCAGAGAGTAGTTCGCGCATGGTGGGTTCCAGTTTGCGGAAATCCTCCGGCAATCGAAATTGAATATCTAAATAGCGGTTATTAACCGAGCGTAGTTCCAGGCTAAGTGAGCCATGAGGTGTTTCTTGGGTTGTGGTGGCGTAGCCGGTCATGCTGGAGATGGTCATTAGTTTAACTTGTTCTGTTTATGTTAAGGGTTGGTTAAAAATTGATAAAACGATGATCACAAATTTCTGGTACTTTTTGTTGATCTAACAGCCCTGTGACCTCGAACGGCGCGTCAATGTTTTTAGGGTTAAAGGTGACCTGGTTGGCATCAAGCACTTTATAGTCGCCTGCTGCATTGAGTCGCCATAAATTTGGGATTGCTGTGTAAGGTTGATGCAGGCAGTAGGCAACGGTGTCACCATGGATGACTAAGATCGGTTTTTTGTATAATCGGGCTTGTTTAGCGATTAAAGCACGTAGCTGTTTGTAGCCATCGCAATTGGTCCGGTTTGTGGGCGAGCAGGCTGGTCTTGACATTTCAGCGTGATAGATATCGGCTTGAAAGGCAATCACTACGGCTTGTGCATGCTGCGCGGATTCGAATAATTGAAGCAACCATTGTTCATTAGATTGGTCACGGAAATCAGCTTCATCTAGGGCCTGATTGATATCGCTGCGATAAATTTTTTTACGACCATTATTTGTGCCGGGAATATGCAGTGTGGCAAATTGGATATCATCAATTCGCCATGTGGCGTTTTCGATGAATCCGGGTTGCCTGCTTAATTCTGGAATGTTTCGCGTCAGTTGGCGTTTGTCATCATGAAAAAAAAGTTGGCGTAAGAATGACAGTCGTTCCAGTTCATCAAAACGAGGGAATTGACCCAGTCGGTCACAATCGGTCCAGTCGTTATCACCGGGGGTATAGACGACTTTGTGCGGGTTCAGCTGGGATATTTGTGTGTAACGTTCTTCAAATAGTTCATCGCGACAGGTTGAAAGGCTATTCTTGAAATCACCAAGATGGATCAATACGGGTGGATTCAATTTCCGTATGGCAGCATAGATGGTTCCGTTGGGTGCTGACAACATGGCATGTTGGGCGTCAGAATATGGCATATCACCGATGACGGCGAAACGGGTTTTTTTATCTTGTCTAAGATCAACCGGGTCATTCGCATAGGCTATCTGCACGGAAACCGGCATGGACAGTAATAGAATGACTAAGCGGATGATTGATTTCATCATGTGTTAGCTATTCATATTCGTTTGGAATACCAATCCGGCATGTTCGCGTAATTTATGAAAGCGGATACCGGGCCAGTTTTCCTCTGCCACACTTAATTCTGCGCCGAATGAGGCCAGAAAAGTGGGCGCGTCAACCGCATCGTAGGCAATTCGGTGTGCGTTGGCTTCAATAAAACGCTGCAATTCACGGGGGTCTTCGGCAGTGACCCAGCGTGCCAATTGATATTTGGCGGGCGCAATACGAGCCGCAACGGAATATTCGGTTTGTAGACGGTGGGTGACGACTTCAAATTGAAGGACACCAACTGCACCCAGTAACAAAGTATTTCCTATGTGAGGACGAAAGACTTGAATAGCGCCTTCTTCACCGAGTTGCGTTAGTCCCAATTTTAATTGTTTGCTTTTTAGCGGGTCTGCAATTTCAACTGTACGGAAAATTTCCGGAGCGAAAAATGGCAGGCCGGTAAATTGTAACGATTCCCCTTCGGTTAGGGTATCACCCAGTTGTAGTGTGCCGTGATTGGGGATGCCGATAATGTCGCCGGGGAAGGCTTCCTCTAATAGATCCCGTCGTTGAGATAAAAACGAGACCACTGTGCTGGTGCGGATGTCTTTTTTGCTGCGAGACACTTTTAAGTTCATGCCGCGTTTAAACTGACCGGAACAAATACGGACAAAGGCGATTCGGTCGCGGTGTGCCGGATTCATATTGGCCTGGATTTTAAACACCATGCCGGAGAATTTATTCTCATTAGGGATAACTTCGCGTTGAATCGCGTGGCGGGATTCAGGGGCTGGGGCCAAATCAACCAAAGCATCCAGGATTTCACGCACGCCAAAATTGTTAATCGCGGAACCAAAAAAAACAGGTGTTTGTTTGCCTGCCAGGAAATCCTCATGAACGAATTCCGGCGAGGCGCCTTCAATTAATTCGATTTCTTGTTGGGCATTGGTTAAATCCATGCCAAAACGTTGCTTAATTTCCGGATCATTGAGATCGGTAATTATCTCATCGGTACTACCGGCGCGATCGGAGCCAGGTTGAAATACGCGCATACCATTGTTTTGTAGATCAAATACCCCATGAAAATGATTGCCCATACCAATCGGCCAAGTAAATGGTGCCGTTGACATGCCCAATGTGCGTTCGATTTCATCAATCAAATCTAGCGGTTCCTGTACCTCACGATCCATTTTGTTGACGAAAGTTAGAATAGGCGTGTTACGCGCACGGCAAACTTCAAGTAAACGTAGGGTTTGCGCCTCGACGCCGTTGGCTGCGTCAATTACCATCAGTGCAGCATCTACGGCGGTCAATACGCGGTAGGTATCTTCAGAAAAATCCTGGTGGCCCGGTGTGTCAAGCAGGTTGATGACGCAATCCCGATATTCCATTTGCATGACCGAGCTGGCGACTGAAATGCCGCGTTGTTTTTCAATCTCCATCCAATCTGAGGTGGCGTGTCGGCTGGCTTTGCGTGCTTTCACGCTACCGGCGATATGAATCGCACCGGCGTACATTAGTAATTTTTCTGTTAGCGTGGTTTTACCTGCATCCGGGTGGGAAATAATGGCAAAGGTACGGCGACGTGCGACTTCTTTATTAATGCTCATGATCTGAAGAGTGGTGTTCCTGTGTGTATAAAAAACAATGTGTTGTATGGGTTGAACTGAATGTGCTGGGCTGCGGATAGGATTCTTTACAAGCCGACATGACATGAGGACAACGTGGGTGAAAATGACAGCCTGATGGTGGCTTGGCAGGTGACGGCATGTCTCCTTTTAAGCGAATAACGTTTTTTTCCTCTTTTTGATTAATATGAGGAACTGCTGAGAGCAATGCCTGTGTATAGGGGTGCTTGGGGTTGCTGGTTACTTCATCTATTTGACCTCGTTCAACAATTCGTCCCAGATACATCACGGCAATGTCATCTGCTAGGTACTCAACTACAGCTATATTGTGGGTGATAAATAAAAAAGCAAGCCCCAGATTGTTTTGCAGTGAATTAAGTAGATTTAAGATTTGCGCCTGAACTGAAATATCCAACGCGCTGGTTGGTTCATCACAAATGAGTAGCTTCGGATTAACCGCCAAAGCGCGAGCAATGGCAATGCGTTGGCGCTGCCCCCCGGAAAACTCGTGCGGATAACGCCATTTCGTTTCTAGCGGCAATCCGACTTGTTGCAGCAAAGCATCAATGGCTTTTTCTCTCGGAAAAGCGGTTGGGTTTTTTTTATGATCCGGTTCGTGAGTGGCGGTGACGTTTAAGGCGTCCATTCCCTCCGAAAGAATCTCAATAATGCGCATTCTAGGGTTCAGGGAAGAATAAGGGTCTTGGAATACAAACTGAAATTCTGAACGCATCTGACGCAAGGCTTCTCGTTCTAGGCCTATCAGCTCTTGATTCTTGAAACGAACACTGCCTTCGGTTGGACTAATCAATTGTAAAATGCTTTTGCCCACGGTGGTTTTACCGCAGCCGGATTCGCCGACTAAAGCCAATGTTTTGCCGCTATGAATGGTGAGTGACAAGCCATCGACTGCTTTAACCTGTCCCACTACCCGTTTGAAAAGCCCTCGACGTATCGGAAAATGGACTTTTAAGTTGTCGACTTTTAGTAATGTTGTGTTGGTAGATGAGCTGATGACTTCAGCCTGAGTGTTTTCTTCAAGGCCTAAGCGTAACTGGGTGGATTGATGACTTGCTCGCTGCGTTTCACTGTTGCTGTACAGGTGACAGCGGACTTGGTGACCGGTAACCATCGTTTCCCATTGTGGGGGGAGCTGATGGCATCGTTCCATCGCATGATCGCAGCGATCTGCAAAACGGCAGCCAACAAATGTTTGTGTCAGTGAAGGAACATTGCCGCTGATAACGGCCAACGGTTGGTCGCGTTTTTGTTTCTCAGGCAAGGAAGCAAATAACTGTTTGGAATAAGGGTGAGCGGGATTAGCAAAAAAGTTTTCTCGTGTCGCCAGTTCAACAATTTCTCCGGCATACATGACGGCAATACGCTGTGCCATTTCTGACACGACACCCAGATCATGGGTGATTAATAGGATGGCCATATGGTTGCGTTGTTGAATTTGGCGCATCAATTCCAGTACTTGTGCTTGAATGGTGACGTCAAGTGCAGTGGTTGGTTCATCGGCAATCAATAGCTGCGGTTCGCCAGCTAAAGCCATGGCAATCATGGCGCGTTGCTTCATGCCACCAGAGAACTGGAAAGAATAGTCATGCATGCGGCGTGAAGCATCGGGGATGCCGACTTGATCTAATAATTCCACAATCCTTTTTTGACAAGCTTCTGAGGTCAGATTGAAGTGACGTGTTAAGACTTCATTAATTTGTTCGGCGATGGTCAGAACCGGGTTCAGACTCAACATGGGCTCTTGGAAAATCATGCTGATGTGTTTGCCACGAATGGTTCGCATATTAGTTTCTGGCAGTTGCAACAAGTCTTGACCGTTGATTTTTATGCTGCCGGCAAGAATTTCACCAACATCTGGCAGTAGTCTCATAATGGATAGTGCCGTCATCGATTTGCCGCAACCGGATTCACCCAGTAAAGCAAATGTTTCACCTTTGGAAATTGTTAGTGAAAGTCCGTCAACAGCATGCACTGGCGCATCGCCAGTGTGTAAAATTGTTTCGAGGTTGTCGATTTCTAATAATTCACTCATGAATCGCGCTTCGGTCTGTTCGTTGAATGATTCAAAGTGTTGGCTTGTTTTGATGGCGTGAGGCTGTTTTTCTGACTGCGACGCAGAATCTTGTATTTATGTGTCAATGTTTGAACCCGTGGGTCTAATGCATTTTGCACGGCATCGGCAAATAGATTGGCACTTAAAACCAGCGTCAACATAAAACCAAATGCGGACATTAAAGCCCACCAGACCATGGGTTCACGTGCCATTTCCAGACGGGCCGCATTAATCATGGTGCCAAAACTGATCATTGAAGGGTCAACACCGACACCAACGTAAGACAGGACAGCTTCTGCCAGCACCAATCCGCTGAAGTCCATAACCGTTGCGATCAATACGATATGCATCACATTCGGTAGGATATGACGTGTGATGATGCGCCAATGTGAGACACCAAATGCATGTGCCGCTTGGATGTATTCCATCTCACGCAACTTCAAGGTTTCGCCGCGTAATAAGCGACAAAGCCCGGTCCAGCTGGTGATGCCTAAGATGATACAGAGGAATAATAAACGCAAATCAGCACGTGCAGCAATGGTTTCGAATAGTTCCGGGTGTGTTTCAATGTAGACCTGCATCATCAGAACGGCTGCTGCAATGAGTAACACGCTGGGGATCGAGTTAAGCGTGGTGTAAGTGTATTGAATAACATCGTCAATCCAGCCACGAAAATAACCGGCCATAATACCTAACAATAATGCAAATGGCAGCATGATTAAGGTGGTCAGGGTCCCAATGATTAATGCAATGCGAATACTTTTTAATGATTGATACAGTACGTCCTGTCCGACTTTATCGGTTCCTAAGACATGATAGTTTGTCGCCAGCATGTAGGTGGCGCCAATCAGTGACAATATAATGGCCAGTGTGATTAATATGGCGTGCCAAGGTACTTCAGTTTTGCGCCGCCAGATTGTGTTTAAACACTGCAAGAAATTTTGTTGACACCGTCGTGCGAGTATTAGACACAGGCTGGCGACTAAGAAGCCCCAAAAAATTAAGCCATATCCAATGCCGATGAGTATGCGCCATTGAATATCTGCTTGATGCTCGATTTCGGGGTTTTGTAAATGAGCACCACCAAACTCAAGGCGAGCGAATGTGCGAATGCGTGAGCCATCCGGCAAATCAATCGTTTCTTTCGAATACAGGTGGGTAGCGAGTGGTGCAGAGTAGGTTTTCTCAACATTGTTTCTTAAAGGCGTTACCAATACATCAAGTAGGCTTAACACTTCAACACTATAGACCGTTTCACCCTGGCTGTTTTTGTGGTCTAGCGCCAGTCGGAAATGGGCCGTATCTAGTAGGCCAATAGTAACGAAAAAAAATAACACCGTTAAAGCAGACATCCCGCTTGCACTATGGGTTACACGTCGCCATGGTGCGAGTAAGTGTTCATCATTTCTGACATGCCAAGCAAAGGATACGACAATGATCACTAGAAGATAGATCAAAGCATCAGTCCACAGTATGACAGGATCAAAAGGCATGATGATTATTGGAAAGTGAAAGTGGCGGAAAAGATGTGGAAAAGTTAATACGGTTGTTATATCACAAAGAGTGAGCGTTTTGTTTCTTGATTGGTCCTGCTTTAGAAAGAAAAGAATTTTGTTAGACTAAGATCGATTCAAAATCTAAAGTCTTTAATCCATAAAACGATATAACTGTGTACGGTATGCAGGATTAAGTTTTATTTGCCAGTTTGTACTGAAGTTGCCCATGAACTTTGCAATGTGGCTTGCTTTATTCAGTTGAGAAACTAATAGAAGCTTTAATTGTTTGCTTTTCTGTCTGACAGTTATTAAATAGTTGGCCATACGGATTTGTATTAATAGGAGAAGTAAAATGAAAAAAATTATCGTGTCAGTTGTCGTGTCTATATCACTGCTATTCTTTAGCGGCCAGTCATCTTTTGCGAGTTCTGTCGTTGCTGAGGAGGGTTCGGCCTTTGTTGCGGCTGATGGAAGTCTTAGAGTAATAGATACGGTCACATTAGAAGATAAAGCGTGTCTTTTAGACCCTGCCGATGGCGTTTCTTTAGTGTCAATCATTAGCTTAGAGTCACCATCAGATGTTGTCATTGATGGCACAGATGCTGTTGTTACTATTCACCCAGAAAATCCGTTAAATCCGGATGCTACGGTAACAGATATTGCTGTTGTAGATGCATCTGCATGTTTTAGTTCTGCAGATGATATTGATGTAACCGAATGTATCTCTACGGTCGATCTGAATGAAGGTTTATTGATTATCCCTTGTGTTGATGTTGGGGGTGATGTGGTAACTGTTCATATGGAACAGCGCGGTAATTCATCGAACTGGGAAGTTTCTTTCCTGGGCGAAAACATCAAATTTGACAATGATGATGGCAGCGATGATAACTAGTAGTGCTCCGTCAATATCAAGTAGACAGAGAACTAGATTGTGTTAGCGCATCAGGAGTAAATTAGGTAAAAGAATGCCAATTAACTATAAGTTTAATGTAACTTTTCAGTATACTGCGGTAACTGTTCTGATTGCCTCTAGAATTCATTAGTTCAAAGCGCAAAATGTGAGTTTACACGTGTAAATGATCATTTTGTAACGCAGAAATGGTGAATTCTAGGGGTAAGCAGAATAGTTACAAGTTAATTGGTATTTTTTTTGTCATATGCCTGAATTAAATTCAACTTGCCGCCAGGCTTCATAAACGACAATAGCCACAGTATTGGATAAATTTAAACTGCGGCTGGTTGGTATCATCGGTACACGGATACGATTTTGTTCTGCAACACTTTCGATTAGATCCATGGGTAATCCACGGCTTTCTGCGCCAAATAAAAAAGCATCCCCTGCACTATATTTTACTTTGTCATAACGCTGTTTGCCTTTGGTAGTCACAATAAAAATACGCTTTTCAGGTAGTTGCTTTTGGCATTCGAGCCAATTCTCATGCATTTTGATGCGAGCAAATTCGTGGTAATCCAACCCGGCCCGGATTAACTGTTTGTCCTTCAAGGCAAAGCCTAGTGGTTTGATCAAATGCAATTGCACGTTGGTATTTGCACATAAGCGTATGATGTTTCCGGTGTTTTGCGGGATCTCCGGTTGATGAAGAATAATGTTAAACATGAGTCAGTATGCGTTTGCTAGTTAAAATTTCGTTTTGATCTTTTGTTTGTAATCAGAAGGTGTTCTGGCAATAACCCAGTTGCTGATTTCTGTTGCGCCTTGCTGGCGTATGACCCTTGCCAGTTCATTTAGCGTTGCGCCTGTAGTCATGACATCATCAATTACAGCCACATGTTTTCCGGCTAACTCGATTTTACAGGTAAAAGCATTACGGATATTCTTCTGACGCAATTTCCACGCTAATCCAGTTTGTGGCATGGTATGTTTGATACGTTGACAATCATTGATTAATAATGGAATACGATGTTGTTTTGCAATATGGCGGCTAATTTCTAACGCTTGATTAAATCCACGTTCTTTTAGTCTGTTTGGGTGTAGCGGCATAGGAATGATGACGTCTGGCAGAGGAGCGGTTTGGATGTGCTGATTGAGTAATTTTGCCAGTATAGGCGCAATAGCCAGATTAGTCTGATATTTAAGTGCTTGAATCAACGCGTCAACAGGAAATGTGTAACGAAGCGCTGCAATGGTGCGCGTGAAGTTTGGTGGCTCAGCAATGCAAATCCCGCAGCGGTCATTTGCGGTTGTGATGGATCGCAAACAGACCGAACAGTGCTGTGCAGATAATCTGGGCAAATGATGATAGCAAGCATCACAAAAATCCTGTGTTGTTGCGGTGCCGCAGAGTAAACAATCTGTTTGCTGAAAGCGGTGCATAGTCATTCTATTGAGGGGGGAATTGAGATAACATGAGTGTGCTTGTCCGATTTTCGCGGCAGATTTGTTTTGACAAGGTGAAAAAAGGCTTAATTTACCTCAAATAGACATATTGAAATAGTGTGTTAGTAGTAATATATTGATCCTACCTGAAAGAAATTGAGAGGAAGCAATGGCTCGGCCTGAAAAAGTTCGTATTGGCGATATTCTAGTTAAGCAAGGTCAATTAACACAAGAACAATTGGACCAGGCTCTGGCGTTACAAAAAAAAAGTGGAGTCAAGTTAGGCCGGGTACTGGTCGAGCATAACTTTATTTCGGAAGACAGACTGTATCGAACACTTGCACATCAACTGATCATTCCTTACGTTGATCTCAAGCAATACCATCTTAATGAAGAAACTGTAAACAAACTTCCAGAAGCTCAAGCAAGGCGTTTCCGTGCGTTGGTGCTTGAAGACAGGCAAACTCACTTGTTAGTGGGCATGTCAGATCCGAGTGATTTGTTTGCCTATGATGAGTTGTCCCGAATACTAAAACACGATCTGGAGTTGGCTGTTTTAAGTGAGCACCAATTATTAGAGGCGATTGATCGGGTTTATCGTCGTACTGATGAAATCAGCGGATTAGCACGTGAGCTTGGAACAGAGTTGGGTGATACCCATATTGATTTTGGTTTGTCAGGAGACGACCAAGGTTTAGAGGACGCTACAGTCGTAAAATTGTTGCAATCGTTGTTTGATGACGCTTCTCAAGTTAATGCATCAGATATTCATATTGAACCGCAGGAAAAGAATTTACAAATACGCTTCCGTATTGACGGTCATCTGCACCTGCAATCCGAAACAGATTCAAAAATTGCATCCGCAATAGTATTGCGCTTAAAGTTAATGGCAGGGCTGAATATTTCTGAGAAAAGGTTGCCTCAGGATGGGCGCTTTAATGTCAAGGTGAAGAGCTTGGCTGTTGATGTGCGGATGTCTTCCATGCCGACGCAATATGGCGAATCAATTGTTATGCGCTTGTTGCGTCAGAGTGCTGGTGGCGCGCAAGGGCTCGATAATGCAGGAATGCCAGAGGATATGCTGATCAAATTCCGGAGAATTATTCACCGAAGTAACGGCATGGTATTGGTAACAGGCCCGACCGGTAGTGGCAAAACGACCACATTATATGCAGGATTGAGCGAACTCAATACTCTAGACAAGAAAATAATTACGGTTGAAGATCCAGTGGAATATCGGTTACCTGGCCTTAACCAAGTGCAAGTGAATGAAAAAATAAATTTGGATTTTGCGCGTGTATTGCGCGCTACCTTGCGTCAAGATCCTGACATCATTCTGGTTGGAGAAATCCGTGATCAGGAGACCGCTGAAATTGGGTTGCGTGCCGCGATTACTGGTCATATGGTGTTTTCTACTTTACACACTCGTAGCGCCGCTAATACACCGATACGTCTGATCGATATGGGCGTGCCGAGTTTCATGGCGGCGAGTGCTTTGCAAGCAGTATTGGCACAAAGATTGGTTCGCTTGATCTGTGACTCTTGCAAGGAACCATATCAGCTTGATGCCTATGAGAATGAATGGTTAGTGAATGTTATGGGAGAGCAATATGCGCATAAGCAGTTTTCGCATGGTCGTGGTTGTACTCATTGTAATATGACTGGTTATCGTGGGCGTACCGGAGTTCATGAGTTGTTGGAAATGACGCCTAAGATGGTTGAAGCAATTGGCCATAATAAGACCGCAGAGTTTACTAGTTTAGCCGCTCAACAAATGGGTGAGAATACACTGCATCACAATGCATTCTCTCTTGCAATAGCGGGTAAAACTACAATTCCAGAAGTCATCAGTGTTGCCACCCAAGAAGGGGATTGATATGCCAATGTTTATTTACCGAGGGCGTGATGCCAATGGAGAATTGGTTAAAGGCAAGATGGAAAGTGTGAGTAGTAATGCTGTGGCCGATCAGCTTGTCAGTATAGGCATTGCGCCAATCGAGATATCTGCGACTGAAACATACAGCGCAAACAATAAAATAGGTGATGTGCAGGGGGTTGCGTGGCAGCAGATTTTTGCTGAGAAAATCGAGCATAAGGATTTGTTATTATTTAGCCGCCAGATGCATACACTGATCAAATCAGGTGTGCCGATTTTGCAAGCTTTAGATGGTTTGCAGTCCTCTACGCCAAATAAAAGTTTAAAAGTCGTATTGAAAGGTATTCGTAAAAAGTTGGGTGCGGGTAGTGAACTGTATGTATCACTCTCTCATTATCCCAAAGTTTTTTCACGATTCTATGTGAGTATGATTCATGTAGGGGAAATGACCGGTACGCTGGATTTGGTTTTTTTACGACTATATTATTATCTTGAATTTGAAGGTGAGATGCGTCAGCGGATTAAGTCGGCATTGCGGTATCCTTTCTTTGTCATTATTGCAATGGCAGTAGCTGTTGTGGTGATTAATATTTTCGTGATTCCGGCTTTTGCTCAGGTTTACGAGGGCTTTAATGCAGAATTGCCACCTATGACTAAAATTTTAATTGGTTTTTCCAATTTCATGGTTGAGTCGTGGCCGGTTTTATTGGGCGCAACGCTTTTGGCAGCAGTCGGTATACGGCAATGGTTACTTACTGATCGGGGAGCATATTTATGGGATAAGTATAAGTTGCGAATACCCATAGCCGGGAAAATTATTTTTAAGGCGACATTGGCAAGATTTACTCGTGGTTTTGCATTGACATTTAAAAGTGGAATGCCGATTGTGCAATGCCTGACTGTTGTTGCGCAAGTAGTGGACAACAACTATATTGGGGAACGTATTGATCAGATGCGTGGCGGTATAGAACGGGGAGAAAGTATTATAAAAACGGCCTCGAGCAGCGGCATATTTACTTCCGTAGTTCTGCAAATGATTGCTGTCGGTGAAGAAACCGGCGAACTGGATAATCTGCTAGAAGAAGTCGCAGTGATGTATGAACGTGAAGTGGAATATGAAATTCGCACTTTGAGTCAGCAGATTGAACCCATTCTGGTTGTTGGACTGGGTGCGATGGTGTTGGTTTTGGCACTTGGTGTTTTTCTACCCATATGGGAACTTGGAACAGCGGCGGCTCAGTAAATGATGTGCTGAGGGGTTATTTGTTTGATGTGAAAATTTGTTTTTGGTGGGCTTGTTGATTTTATCGGGTTGATTGATGACAATGAATCTAAGTTCTTACTTAGTCGGCCCTTAAAAAGTATTCAACTAATTGATAATACGAAATATTATTCTTATTTTGGGTGACTATATCGACCGGAAATGGTAAAATAACACCATATTTTCTGGTCGAAATAGTTAACAAAAATGCTCACACCTAGCAGCTCTACCCATCAAACCAATCTCTTTGGTACGGACCTACTTTTACAACTTGATCCAAACGATCCGCTACTTAAACTCGCTACAGTCATACCCTGGCATCATTTTGAAGAGGATTTTTCAAAACATTACAAAGAAGCCACTGGCGCACCGAGCAAGCCAATACGATTAATGGTTGGATTGTTACTTCTCAAGCAATTGGAAAACCTGAGTGATGAAGCGGTTGTTGTGCAGTGGAAACGTAATCCTTACTACCAGTTCTTTTGTGGTATGAGGGAATATCAAAGAGAATTGCCTTGCCACAGCACAGAGTTAGTGCATTTTCGTAAACGTATCGGCAAAGATGGATTTGAAAAGATATTTCAGATGAGTATTAACTTGCATGGGGATATGGCGCTGGAAGATACGGTGAACATTGACACCACTGTACACGAGAAGAATATCACATACCCGACGGACAGCAAGTTGGCCATCAAGATTATTAACCGGCTGAACAAGCTTGCCAAGGCCCATGGGTTTCAGCAAAGGCGCACCTATGTGAAGGAAGTAAAATCTTTACGCTTGAGCATACGCCATTTTCGTCATGTG
>JAJFJJ010000014.1 GCA_021774195.1 Nitrosomonas sp.
TCAATATCAGTTCATCCTGCATCATCACCATCACGTCATGACAAGACAAGCCGATGATCGTATTGTGGTTGACATGGTCACTGAAGCCAAGAAACGTTTTCCCGGCCTTAATCCTAAATTCCTCAGTTGATCGCTACAAAAACAATCAACCTGATGAAATTACGAATAATATTTTTAATATGATAGACACCATTTTGGTGAGCCTCGCTATGATGTTTATAGCACGCTATTGCTTCATTTTTGCTGTGTTGCAATTCGTTGTAATAACTCGTTATTACTCCCCTCATTGCGCCTTGCCAAAAAGAAACAATATCGCACTCTAAACACATCCAACTGAGGATTTTAGGTTAATGCTTGTGGTTTCGACAAAGGCTTTCATTTACCTGCCAACCAGACTGAACTGACTCAGCATCTTGATCAGGTCACGCTACCTAAAAAAGGAAAACTGCCCAAAGTGCGCTAAGCGGTAGAACAAACAGAAGAATTCACCAAGGCGCGAGCGCGTAAAGAAAACGCACGAGATTCGAGGCATCGACGAACAGCCTGAAACTTGTTTCAAATGAAAAATAGCACTTGATTGTAAACAATCAGCTGTGGTTGTCGGACAAGATTCAGGTTTTTCGGGCAGACACTAATTATAAAGTATTCTTCTGTTGTAGAATTTTGTGTTTTTAGCTAATGCAGGATGTAAGTTATTCTTCGATTTGCGGCCGTGCAGCGGGTTGAGTTGCTATTCAATAACTTCTATCAAGATGTGTTTTCAATTTTATTCATGAAAATGAACTCCAGAACTTGAGACGCTACCAACTACTCGTCAATCCCATATAACACAAACGGCGATGCTGATAGTAAAACTTTAAGTTCTACCTGAGGCATATCCGGCATTGGATACCCATCGATACCGAGAATATACAAAGGAATTTTGTCTTTGCGTAAAACTTCCAAACCCGAGGGGGTGAGGGTTGAGCATAATACTACGCGCTCCGATTCTGTCGGCGCTCGTGCAGTACAAGGATCAGTATCAGCTCTATTCAGAAGTTGTGTGAATTTAGCATGTTCGGGATATTCTTCACCAAAATACCGGAACAGTCTTATACTTGATGATATTGACACCTGAGTGTGACCAGCCAATCTGTTACCATTCGGCCATAGCAAATAAGCAGACCGCTCGGGAACATACAAATAATTTCCTATCTCTCGTGCTTTTAAATAGTTCAGAGTCCTCCGCTCATTTATCGGACGAACGAGCAAGCCCAGGCTTGAATCTTGATACTGTGGGACAGTTCCGATAGCGCCCTTTTTCACCAATGAAGCAAATAGATATTTGTGAGTTTCAGGTGGTAGATGATTAATAGCAAAGTTACGGGATTCTAGTATTAGCTGTGAATAGGGAGCAAATGCCAGTATTCCTACAAGACCAGAAACTACTATCAAAGGGTAAATTTTTTGCTGCCTTATAAAACTCCGTAGAATCGAACTCCAGCCCTCACCAGAAAGAACTAATAGCGGCAGTACAACAGAAAAAGCCATACGCGTTTGAACTACGTGTCCATCTAAACTATTAATCACTATAGGCAGTAACGTCAATCCGAGCCATATTAGAGCAAAACGAATCACAGGGTCGCGCCACATCGGTAGCGCTGCGAAAGCCCCTACCCACAGTAAGCCGCCGGCAACTGCGATGGAAAATAAACCAAGGGCGGGCACCCCAGGATACATTTCCTTTGCTACAGAGGAAAAATTTGCCAGAGTCTGTGGATTGACTAATGGGGAAAACCACCATGCATAAAACAAGTAAAAAATTAATGAAACCAAGCCAGCAGTGACGATGCTTGGTATAGCATCAAACTTTCTTGATATCACGATTGCCGTCAACAATACAATCGAGAAGGTCACTCCAGGCAAAATCGTATTAGCCCGGATGAAAAACAAAATAAATAATAAACAACCCGCACAAGCCCCGATTGCTAAGGACCTGCGTTCAGCTGCTATCAGCAACATCACGGTGAAGAGAGCCAAGGTTAGGAATGCTGGAGGTTCGCTAAGCAAGTTACCTTGAAGTCCACGAAAGCTATCCGAGGCAACATAAGTTATTGCTGCAATAAGGTACCCCATCCACCAGATTGCATCAGGTTTCTCAGATCGTAGCAGAGCCACTAAACGGAAGCCAATTACGATACAAAGGGGGACGCTCAGTGCCATGAAGACTCGGTACAGCCACTGCATTGCCACAAGCGCAGTTTCGGTAGCACCAAAAAACCGAGTAACCTCACCGAGCAAGAGAATATGACCAATGCGCACAAAGCCCCAATGCATATCCCAATTCGCTTTAATATTTTCGTGCGTATCAAAATGTACTTTAGGATCCTGCTGCGCTTTATCCAGGCCGTGTTTAATAATATTATGCGCGTTCTGATGATAATCGGCTAATAGATTGGTTTCTGCAGCTTGCTTAGAAAGGTACACATAGATCGATGCATCCCCGTTAGTTTCTTCGAGCGGAGCCAGATCAAAATGAAACAGCAGTGCGACACAAAATACCGTTAGCAGTACGCAGAAAGTACGTAGTGAGTACCACGCTGAAAATTTGTCTTTGCCCCGTGCGTGCGATTCAGGATTCAAAGCCACCGTCTTTCTTATATCGTTACAAATACCAAATACTCCATATTCTTTCGGATTCAGAAAGTTTCTTTCTTCTAATCAGTCATCAGATCGATTGACGAATCAACCGAGCTTCAGCAGCAGGTCTGATTCTGAAACTCAGCTAAACCAATCATACATGCACTGGTGGTTTTGATTGCAAAATTATTAGATTTCGCCAAGCAGTTCATCAACAACCTCTCGTACTAAGCCGACGGCACCATTCCAGGACGTAACCTCGGGGTATACTTGAGTGGTTGTGGCTAGATACAGCTTTCCTGGAAGCAAGGCTGTAGAAGGTTTTCGCTGCTGATAACCTGTTGTGTAAAGTGGTTCCACAAAAGGTGCCCGGAACACAAACCGATCAATTATATCCTCATTTTGAAGATCCGGGAAAAGTCGTTTCAGTCCGGTTGTATATGCCTCCAGAATCTCAGCATCACTTTGGTGGAAACGCGGATCCGTACGATGAACATAGTTCATTAAGTAAATTAGATGCACACCTGCGGTATCGGTTTTTTCAAGCAAAGTTGTGCTCTCCACAATACCTTGAAATGGGATTTCTTCATCAATCGTGGCAACCCAGTAATGCTTCGTAAATCCGCGACGTAGCATGAACACCGCATTCACAACGCCTTGCATATCGATTTCAGTGTCAATCTGCTCTGCAACACTAGCCAATCGACTGTTTGCCATTGCTTTGTGGAGAAAAAAAATGGGCGCTGTAACAACCGCGCGGTCAAATACTTGCGGAGTATCTTGCGCTACATGAATTGTGAGTTGTCCGTCTTCCGTAAGATCCAGCTTTTCCACAGGTGCCTGTAATCTGATGGTGCCCCCATGTGCCTCGATCGATTTGGCTAAGGTTTCTATGATGCGTCGATAGCCACCTTGGATGTATCCCTTACATTCACTCTTTCCAGCCCCCTTTTCACGGTTGAAACGGGTCCAAAACCAAAGTGCAGGAACTTTATGGTAACGGTCGCCGAATTTGGCTTGCAGCATTGGCTTCCAAAAGATTTCAAAGGCACGTCGCCCAGAAAGTCGGCTTAACCATTCAACACAAGTTACATCGTCAAGCCCTTTTGATGAACAGATACTTCCCCATAAACCGGTCAGACCGACACGTATTCTATCAACCCAAGATAGGGGGCTGAACTGCAACAACTCGAGTGGTGTATTGAGGCCATACAATCTTCCATAATGCATGAATCCGAAACTGGTTTCTTTCCAATAGATATGGTCTTCAAGACCGATCTCGCGCAGTACACCAAGCAGGTGTCGGTCGCTTGGTAGCATGCAATGATAAAAGCGTTCGAGAGAGACGTTCCGGTATTGAAAGAAAGTGCCCAAGCCACCAAGTTGATCAGAGGCTTCGTAGACCGTTACACGCACACCCGCTTTGGCAAGCCAGTAAGCTGCCACCAAACCACCGATGCCGCCTCCCACCACCGCAATATTGCATGAAGTATTAATAGCCTTGGGTTTGGTGGTAACGTCAGTATCCTTAGCGCTTATTGTCATTAAAAGCTCCTTTGCGTCCAGATGCTATACGCCAAGAAAGCGGCAAAAAACCGCGTGTTAATGTGATTACGTAGCCCCACATCGTACGCAGAATACGCATCTTACTGGCGCCTTTTTTGAGGTCGTAACGAAGCACGAGTGGCACTTCTGAGACACGGACATGCAGTTCCCGCAGGTTCAGCATTAACTCGAACATACAGGAAAAGCCGTTTTCTTGTATGAAGTTATCACCAAACAAATTGATCAAGTTGCGCAACTTCTCGGCTCGATAGGCGCGGAATCCGCAGGTGTAATCACGTACCCCAGGATAACGAACTAATGTACGAATTCCTGCACTTGAAAAATGACTCAGAAATACGCGAAATGGTGGCACACCGATTTCTTGAGCACCGGGTTGAAAGCGCGACGCAATCACCACATCAAAACCCTCTCCGAGCCGCTCCACCATAGTTTTGATCAACTCTGGGTCCTGGGAGTTATCTGCATCCAGGGTGATCACAACATCACTGTTTTGTGCCGCCGCTCTGAGACCGGTGCGCATAGCCGCACCAAGCCCCATGTTTTGAGGATGTTGTATCATTTTAGCCGGCATTTTTTTCGCCGCGTCGCGCATAATCTGTGCAGTCCGATCACGCGAACCATCATCGACCACAAGAATTCGATAATCGGCCCATCCGTCAAGGGCACACTGAATACGATCCAGCAACACGGGAAGATCTTTTTCTTCATTATATGCAGGCAACATGACGGTGATCTTTTTATTCAGCATTCTTTCTCTTTAATTATAAATTGTTGGCGTCATTATTGACTGTCCAGCTTGACTTCCGGTAAGTTTTTCCGGGTAGCTACAATTGCAGCATGTTCACCCACTGATCGTACATCGAACAGGTGTGTCAATCTATCTAGGCAATATTCCACTACGGCAATCTTTTGCTCGCTAGTCATCCCCATGGATGGGAAGAATCGTAACCGAGGCACGTCCTCGCCGCCCAAAAAATCAAGCGGATGCAATAATATCGATGGCTCGACACCGAACAATCGGCAGGTCCGCAGGGCTATGTTGAAGTAGGTGTGTGCCAGCGCCGTGGAAAATCCAGCTAGATACATGACATAACTCAAATGGATCGGAACACGGAAGCCCGGGAAAGTCGTCACAGGTATTTCCACGAGAGAAGTTCCATCAAAACACCAGCGGTAGGGCTTGAGTGGTCGAAGTCCATCCTTCCAGCTACCAAATAAGCGATTGAGACGTTCGCGTTGCTCAGCGTTAAATTGCCCGGTGGCGAAATAATAGGCACGTGCAACCGGGCCAATAAAGCTTGGCAACGAGCTAGCATCGTAGTGATAACCACGCCGGGCCAGTACGCGCAGCATTGTTAATGATTGACTGTAACCTGGACCGCGAAAGCCTGTTGGCTTTTGACCAGTCGCGACTTGGATGTGCCGTTCAGCTTCTGCTAACTCCTGTTCGAGTTCATTTTCAGAAAACAGATGCAGCCAGGGTTCATGGCGCATAGAATGATTTCCAATTTCGTGCCCAGCACTTGCAATCTGCGCCAGTGCTTCGTGGTTGCATTCGAGCGCAGCGTCCTGGCCAACGACAAATACCGTAATTAGCAGTTTGTGATGTGCCAGCACAGGAAGTATCCGCGGAACGACAGCATCAAGATATGAAGGATAAGATTCCCAGATTGGATCCCCGTGGGTCTTCAGGTAGGCCCATTCATTATCCAAATCCAACGACAGGCTTGCCAATGGCTTGCCGACTTGAATAGATTGTATCTGGGTCATTATATGTTTTCCTCTTTATCAGCCAGAAACTGCGTGATGGCCGATGCTATTTTTTCCCCAGCATCACCCTTGCCAAATGGATTTTCTGTTGTACTCACTGCCTCAAACCATGCGTTGTCGATGAGAGATGTTTCGAGCATCTCTTCAAGACGTTCCCCTGAATGACCGACAAGCCGCCCAACACCACAGTCCAACACCTCAGGCCGTTCCGTCGTATCGCGCAGAATTAGCAGCGGCTTACCCAGTGAAGGTGCCTCCTCTTGAACGCCTCCGGAGTCAGAGACTACTAACCATGCACGTGAGAGCAGGTGCAGGAAATCTGCATATTCGAGCGGCTCAATACAGTGTATTCGCTCAGCGCCGGTGAATTCTGCGTCAACCACGGCGCGTACCGATGGATTTGGGTGGACAGGAAAAACAAGTTCAACATCTTGATGCCGCCCTACAAATCGACGTAGCGCCCTCAGATGTGAGGTCATAACCTGCCCGAAATTTTCTCTACGATGTGCCGTGAGTACAATCAGACGCTTATTTGCAATACTGTCAAGCAATTTTGAAAGTGATGGAGATGCAGTTGACCTTGCAAGAATGTGCTGGAGTGCGTCAATAACGGGATTCCCGGTGAGTACAATACTTTTTTTATGAACACCTTCAGCAAGTAGGATTTCGACGTTATCCTGGGTAGCTGCGAAATGGAGATCCGCAATCTGAGTAATAAGGCGACGATTTACTTCCTCCGGAAACGGGCTGTAGCGATTGCCTGTGCGTAGACCTGCTTCAACGTGAGCTACAGGTATTCGTGTATAAAAAGCTGCCAATGCACCAGCAATCGCCGTTGTCGTATCACCTTGAACCAAGACTAAGTCGGGCCGATCAGCCAAAAGTAGTGGCTCAATTGCCTCAATCACCCGTCCCAATACTTTATTCGGTGTTTGACCAGGTGTCATGACTGCCAGATCATGGTCGATACTTATGTCAAATTCACGTATAAAAGGCTGCAGCAAATCCGTATGCTGCGAAGAAGAAACTGTGATGCTTCGCCAAGTGTCAAGACGCCGTTCAATAGTCCGAATAACTGGCGCCAGTTTAATTATTTCTGGCCGCGTACCAAAGAGCGTGAGGATGGTTTTTGTACTGGATACTGATTTAATAGCCACCGTTAATTATATCTCCTCTGCTAAAGAATTTTTATTGTCGATCACAAGATTAAAACCATCGATTTTAGTCAGTGGTTGTTTGGTGTGATTTCCTTGTCCGCACGCTAATTCCACCGGACCTGAACCAATAGACTGCACCTATAACCATATAAGGTATATTTACGCAGAATGTGTAGACAACCGAGGCTGCAAAGGAAACTTCTGTCTCATTAAGAGCAAGAGAAAGGCCTAGTGTGAAAGCTAATTGTGTTGTACCCAACTGTGCTGGAGAATGTGGCAAAGTGAGACCAATAACCATCAGCACCCATACTGTAATGGCCATTGAGAGTGTTGCTGCGTGGCCAACTGAAATAACACATAACCAGATCGCACCAATAACACAGCTCCACTGCAAGATAGAAAGCAAGAAAGTGTTGATCACGATGGACGGACTTCCTAGCGCTGAGAAACCCACAAAACTGCGTTTAAGGTGGCCTCTAATCATTGCCAATGGCTTCTCCGGTAGGAGACGGATGACTAGCAATCTTGAATGTTTCCGGAATTTCGATGGTACTATTAACAACACAATTGCTATCAAGCCGGCCACGACCATGAATATAGCGATAAATCCGGCTGCAGTAACATAATCTGGTAACTGCGGGTCTATAATCAGAAGAACTCCGAACAGTGCCGTTACCACCATGAAATCAAAGATTCGCTCGACCACTATCGATGCGAGGATAGCGCTCGATGGAACATGTGATCTGCGTCCAACCAGTGCAGCTCTGAGCACCTCCCCAGAATGAGCGATAACCAGGTTGGCTGCAGTGCCTATATAAACAGTAGAGATCAACAATGGCAGCTTCACGCGCGCCACCGGCCCTAAAATAACAGACCAGCGCCAAGCCTTGAACAGCATGAATAACGTCCCGGCTATCAAGGCCATTATAGCCGGCAAGAATCTAACAGTCTTGAGACTCTCCAGCATAGAATGAATGTCAATACCGCGCAGTGAGAACCAAAGAAAGGTAGCTCCTACCACAATGCCAAGTATTGTTCCTTTAAAGCGTGTCATTATCGTTCCTGATTACCCCTAAGCACCATCTATTCTCAAATAGGCTCTTCTCCGATCTTGTGAGTGTATCTATGCTGCACCATAGAACATGTTCAGGTTATCAGAAAGCGCTAAGTTTATCTGAATTTTTGGATATTTTTATTATTTTGGTACAAAATAAGGGGGTGAATCGTACGCCGTTACCGACTATCTATCTAGCAGATTAAAGTCCTGTCCGAGGAACTTCCCGTTTATCTCGGTAGCATACCATTAGCTCGTAAGAAAGGCTCTTAAACTTTGACTTGAAGATTCATTTCATTTACTCTTGATTTCTGTGTCAGATATCAAGGTTTATGATGAAACAATCAAATTGGGGTGGGCAGCGTATTGGGGCCGGTCGGAAGCGAGCAGCTGAGCCGACTGTGACGGTGCGTGTGCCGGTTAGCAGTAAAGAAGCTATTGTAAAGTTAGTACAGCAGTTAAAAGCCTCACCATCAGTATCCTTTCCAGCTTGGTTGAAACCATTGCAATTGGTAGAACAACCAACGTCACAATTTATTCCGTGTATGAGCTATTCCGTCCGCGCGGGTTTTCCATCACCGGCGGATGATTACATTGAAAAACGAATTGACTTAAATGAAGAGTTGATCAAGCATCGCGAGGCGACTTTTTTTCTGCGTGTACGAGGGCATTCCATGATCGAGGCTGGAATTGATGATGGAGACGAATTGATTGTCGATCGTGCAATTACCCCGGAGCACAATCGTATTGTCGTGGCGGCAGTAGATGGGGAACTAACGGTCAAACGCTTTTATCAGCGTCATGGCGTCGTTAAATTGTTGGCGGAAAATCCAGAATATCCAGATATCGAGTTTAAAGCCGGGCAGGAAATGGTGATATGGGGGGTGGTGATACGGATCATTAAATCGGTATGAGTCGTTTTGTGCTGGTTGACGCTAATAATTTTTATGTGTCTTGTGAACGGGTGTTTAATCCAAAGTTAATGGGTCGGCCAGTGGTGGTGTTATCCAATAATGATGGTTGTGCAGTTGCTCGGTCTCAAGAAGCTAAGGTGCTGGGTATAAAAATGGGGGTGCCGTGGTTCCAAGTGCAGCCATTGGCTAAAAAGCATGACATTATCGCGTTATCTTCTAATTATGCGTTATATGCCGACATGAGTAACCGTATGATGACGTTGCTGGGACAATTCGCGCCCAAACAAGAAGTCTATTCGATTGATGAATGTTTTTTGAGCCTAGATGGGTTAAATGTGGATCTGGTCGCTTATGGTCAAAAAATTCGTCAACGAATAGGGCAGTGGATCGGCTTGCCGGTTTGTGTTGGGATCGGCCCGACTAAAACATTGGCGAAGTTAGCTAATTATATCGCCAAGAAACAGCTGCAGTGGCAAGGTGTCTGTGATCTTAGCGTTTTGCCGGAATCAGTACTCAACCATTTGCTGGCAGAGATCGAGGTTGGAGAAGTATGGGGGGTGGGACGGCGAACTCAAGAAAAACTGACAGGGATGGGGATCCATACTGCACTGGCATTTAAGCAAGCTGATGCAACTTTTATTGGACATCATTTTTCGATCATGATGCAACGAACTGTACTGGAATTGCGTGGTGTATCTTCGTTGCAGCTGGAAAGTGTTGTTCCTGCCAGGAAACAGATCATGTGTAGCCGTTCTTTTGGGATGCCGGTGATTCAACTGGCTGACTTGCAGCAAGCAGTGATCAGTTATGTCACCCGAGCAGCAGAAAAATTACGGGCTCAATCATTACTAGCTGGTGCAGTGCATGTTCATATCCGTACCAACCCGCACCGCCAAAAAGAGGCGCAATATAGTCAGGGAATGACGGTGACGCTGATGGAGGCTTGTTGTGATACGTTAAAGTTGGTGCAGGCGAGCTTATGGGGGTTGCAGCGTATTTATCGTCCGGGCTATCGCTATAGCAAAGCTGGTGTAATATTAATGGAATTGATGCCAAAGGGGTTAAAGCAGATGGCATTATTTACAGACCGAAATTATGCGGTAAATAAGGATGTGAGACCATTAATGCAAACGGTTGATCGAATTAATCAAAGAATGGGAAAAGATACGGTTTTTTTGGCAGGTGCGGGAATCGCGAAGAGCTGGCAGATGAAACGGAAAAATAAGTCACCTTGTTACACGACGGAATGGAACGAGTTGGTTATCGTTCATGCAAAATAATACAAATAGAACAAGTTTAGCGAAGAAGCGGTTATTCAACTGAAATGACCATCCGAGAATAGAATGAACTGCTGTGTAGACGGCGCATTAGTACTCTTTTAACTTGATGTTTACGAGTGCTGACACTGACCATTGAGTTTTGATATTTGAGTTTTCCTACGTAACAAAGTATTTCTCTATACGGTCAAAGGCAAGGTTTATGGTGTCTTCGTCAACACAATAGGCCAAGCGAATATGGTGTTCACCCGATGGGCCAAAGGCGCTTCCCGGTGTGACAGTCACTTTGGCATTGTGCAACAGGTCAATGGCAAAAGATTTCGAATCGACGTGGTCAACCAGGATCTTGGGAAACATGTAATAGGCGCCTTCCGGTCGCTGCCAGGAAAATACGTGCGGGACATTAGACAGTCGCTCGACGATCAGATCGCGACGTTTTCTTAGAATAGCTTGAAATTCCTGTTTATGATTTGACGGCAGCTCCAACGCGGCGATACCTGCTAGTTGTGAAATTCTCGGTGTACAAATCATTGTGGCGTCGTGCACTTTCATCGCCTCACGTTTGAGTTCTTCCGGCATGATCATATACGCAAGACGCCAGCCGCTCATCGCATAGGCTTTGGAAAAGGTATACATATAAACAACATGTTCTTTGAACCGATCGATACTAGCGAGATTGAAATATTTGTGTTGATTCTCATAGGTAAAATCGCGGTAAGGATCATCAATAATCACCAAGATATTATGCTGCCGAGCTATCTCACCGACTTGCATTAATTCTTGTTCAGTAAATATTTTTCCGGTGGGGTTGGAAGGTGAAACGAGAACAATGGCTTGGGTCTTTTCGGTAATTAATTGTGGCAACCGATCAAGATCGAGACGCCAGTTATTCGCCTCATCCAGCGGCCAGTAAACCGGCTTACCATTAAATAGAATAATTTGTTGAATATGGGAAGCAAAACAGGGGTCGGTCAGAATAATTTCATCACCGGGGTCAAGCATGGTGTGAAAAACGGTATTTAATGCCTGCATATTTCCTGCAGTAATCATCACATTATTACTTGCAGAGACTTCGATTCCGGTTTCCATCAGGTGCTTCTGAACCACCAGATTACGTAATTCTGGCAGACCATCCGGTAAGGTATACTTGCCAGCATCCAGATCACGATCCAGGGCGGTTTTTACCCCCTCCCGGATGTAGTCCGGCGTTCTGAAAGAGGGCAGGCCCCAAGTTAAAGATGCTGCTCCTTCAACTTTGGCGCTAAGCATAGCCATATGCTTAATTGCGGAAACTTCGGCTTCATGAACATAACTGGAAACAATATCGGTAATAAATGTCATAAATAAACCTGATTACCTCTTAAGAATCTCACATTTTTACGTGTTATATGTGTTTATTAGAACACGCAAAAACAATCGATTAAATATGTGTAAAAATAAACCTAAAATCCTTAGTTGATCGCTTCAGCATTGGCTAGTCTTATGAAATAAAACAAATATTTTATCAAATGTTACGCACTCTAAAGGTGAGCCACGCTATGATGCTTATAGCATACTGTTCTTTATCTTTTACTGCGTTGCAATTTGTTGTGAACTAGTTCACGCCTCATTGCGCCTTGCCAAAAATAAATAACAATGCACTCTAAGTATCATCCAACTGAGGATTTTAGGATAAAGTTTAACGTCATAAAAGTCTAAGTTTATCGGAATTTATGGATGATTATGGAACAGAAGTGCAATGTGAGATAGATTTAGAAACCTGTCAAATGGTTTTTTATGCGCTAATTGCGGGTGCAATTTTTTTCGTGCCTGATAAGACGCAACTAGTTACCCATACCATTTGGCGCGTGAGTGACCCCCGTAATTCGCCTTTGTTCGCACTTTGTTTTGTTAATCCAGCGAATAATCGTTGTCTTGACCGGACTGAGTTCAAGAATTTCGAGCAAGACGAAAGCCAAAATTATAGTGGCGGTTAGACGGAACTTCGTGGCGGCGGTAAGCCGAACGGCAGCGTCCGCCGTTAAGAAACCACGAACCCCCACGCAACACGCGGGATTCGCCTGGATAGAGGGGCACCGTACTTTTTGGATCGATTACTGATCCCATTGGGTAATTTGCATACCTATCCTGACACCATTCATCTACATTTCCGTGCATCTGATATATTCCCCAATGGTTGCATGGTAATTTTTTAACGTCAACCGAATCTTCTCTGCATCCACTTTTAGGGCCATTGTTATAGGGAGCATTTCCATTAAAGTTTACTATCCCTGAATCAATCTGATCTCCCCAACAAAAAGGCGTGGTAGTACCGGCACGGCAAGCATATTCCCATTGCGCTTCGGTGGGTAAGCATATTTTAAATTCTGGGTTATTGTCGTTTAATTTATGAATGAACACTTGCGCCTCATCCCAACTGACATTCTCCACAGGCCGATTCTCACCCTTGAAATTATGGGCATTCTGACCCATGACTACTTTCCACAATGCTTGTGTCACTGTTGTACTAGCGATCCAGAATCCCTTGGTTAAAGTGACCTCATGCTGTGTTTCATCAGCGCCAAATGACTCCCGTTCAGGTTCATCCTGCGGCGAACCCATCAAGAATGTTCCCGGTTCACACCAGCGAAATCCCTGCCGCACACCTTTGTAAGTAAATGCCATCCATAGGCCGAATTCATCTTCGCCCCAATCCGAGGCCCAACTTTCCGGAAATTTTTCAGGGAAAATTTTATGTGTTCGAGTATGCATAAGTGCTTATATCTATGTTCCTATCCCTTGCTCTGGAGATAGAAGGTTTTTATGTTTATTGTTAAACGAATTGAATTTTACCTGATATCGATACAAAAAGAACATATGTGGTATATCCATGCAAAATCAATATATTGACGTATAAATGATAAAAAGAAAACATGCTACAACCCCACGGAGAGACAACAGCATATTCCTTTGATGATTGAACCTAAGAACCGCAGTTGAATGGTGTTTAGCGTGCGTTGTTGTTTGTTTCCGGCAAGGAGTAATAACTCGTTCACAACGAATTGCAACGCTGCCAGAAATAAAGAACAGCGTGCTGTAAACATCATAGCGTGACTCACCTAGAAGGTGCGTTTCGTAACGCTATACAAATTACATACATTCATTAGGTTGCCTATTATTTAAAGCGATCAACTGCGGTTTTTAAGTTGAACGTTCACGTCAGCATAAATAATTGCTGTAATTCTAATATAAAATAATTAATTCACGGCGATAATTCGCTATCGGTATCGAATATCAAGGCGATATCACGTTTAATCATTGGCTATCAATTACCTCAAGTAGATTGGTTCAGCTTATTACAATGCTTAACGGGCTGCATAGTTGAATACTTTGACTTATGCGCAGAAGGCGGACTTGATGGAGGAAAGCGGCAGATGTTACACCGTTTGTTAAGCAGTTTGATGATGGACTTACTGAAGCTGATTCAATTCGCCTTATTTGGTTACTAGGAGCCTAAGTTTAAAGCGCTGAGTTACAAAAATGTCTTGGAGAAAGATTTTAAAAAATGTATATTTCTATTCTGTTACAGACAGTCATTTGTTTCCTAGGGTGTAACGCAGGTTGACACTCAACCCATTGGCTTTAAAGCCACCGCGTGTAGAGTCTGAGACTAAATTTCTATGGTAGGCGATCAAGCTGACTTCTATGCCATTATAAGGGGTGTAGGCAAGTG